>NZ_JANQOY010000102.1 GCF_028285565.1 Acaryochloris sp. IP29b_bin.148 | reverse complement strand
GAATGCACTTGAGCTTGCTATTTACTGTTAAGGAGTAATTCATGGCCCAATCCCCCCAGGACATTCTGAATTGGATTAAAAACGACAATATTCAAGTCGTTGATCTTAAATTCATTGATATGCCAGGTATTTGGCAGCACCTGACCCTTTATCAGGATCAAATTGACGAAAGTAGCTTCACCGATGGTGTTGCGTTTGATGGTTCTAGTATCCGGGGTTGGAAGGCCATCAATGAATCGGATATGGCGATGGTGCCCGACCCAAAGACCGCATGGATCGATCCGTTCATGGAAGAGCCTACACTCAGCATGATTTGTAGCATTCAAGAGCCTCGCACCAAGCAACCCTACGATCGATGCCCTCGCTCTATTGCTCAAAAGGCCTTGGATTATTTAGCCAGTACCGGTATTGGCGATACCGCATTCTTTGGTCCTGAAGCTGAATTCTTTATCTTCGAAGATGTACGCTTTGACCAAACTGAAAATTCTGCTTACTACTACGTCGACACCAAAGAAGGTCGTTGGAACTCTGGAGCCGTTGAAGAAGGCGGCAATCTAGGCTACAAGCCCCGCTATAAGGAAGGCTATTTTCCTGTTTCTCCTACCGATACCCTGCAGGATATGCGGACAGAGATGCTCTTGACAATGGCCAAGTGCGGGGTACCCATTGAAAAGCACCACCATGAAGTAGCTACGGGTGGCCAATGCGAACTGGGCATCAAGTTTCAGCCGATCATCGAGTCGGGGGACAGCTTGATGATCTACAAGTATTGTGTCAAGAACGTGGCTAAGAAGTATGGCAAGTCAGCCACCTTTATGCCCAAGCCTTTGTTTAACGACAACGGGTCTGGAATGCATACCCACCAGTCTATCTGGAAAGCTGGACAGCCCCTCTTCTGGGGAGATGGCTATGCCAATCTGAGCCAGACAGCCTTGCATTACATCGGTGGCATCCTCAAGCATGCCCCAGCATTACTGGCCCTCACTAATCCCACCACCAACTCTTATAAGCGGTTGGTTCCGGGATTTGAAGCTCCTGTTAACCTGGCCTACTCTCAGGGCAATCGCTCTGCATCCATTCGAATTCCGCTTTCTGGTCCTAATCCTAAAGCGAAGCGTCTAGAGTTCCGTTGCCCAGATGCCACTTGTAATCCGTACCTCGCCTTTGCTGCCATGCTTTGTGCAGGGATTGATGGGATTAAAAACCAAATCGATCCAGGTAGCTCTTTGGATGTTGATATTTATGATCTCAGCCCTGAAGAGTTAGCCAAGATTCCTTCTACACCAGGATCCTTATTAGAAGCCTTAGAAGCTTTGCAAAATGATCACAACTTCTTAGTGGACTCGGGTGTCTTTACCAAGGACTTCGTTGAGAACTGGATTGAGTACAAACTCGATAATGAGGTTAATCCCATGCGGTTACGTCCTCATCCTTATGAATTGTCCTTGTACTACGATGTCTAGGGTCGCATAAGTCCTTTAACTCCAACACGGATGTTTCCCCAAAAAGCTACCTGAGAAGGTAGCTTTTTTTGATGAAAAGTCATCAGGAGTCTATATATTTCTTAATGTTTCATGTATGACGTGATCGCAAGATCTGCACTCAACAGTAGGCATTGAGTGGTGTATCTAATGTTCAAGGCCTGCTGCTCCTGCAAGGGGTCAGGCTGGTAGTGAATCATTTCCGGTGTTTTCCCCGTGAATCGTCAGCGTTTAAGCCATGGACATCTTCATAATTCTTGCTTCTGTCTCAAAGGTGAAAAAAACGTGCTATCTTGTCCGAGATTACAGTGAAAATCAGCTCTGGGATGATTTTAGGGAGCAAATTGTCCTTAGACTTTATTCGCAATGTTAGCAGGCACTTTTTTTCGCTGCCTTCAGTTGTTCACATCCTAACTTTAGGACCTTGGGTTGAAATCGTTCTCAACCTTGCTTGAGGTTGTGACACTGGGCGTAGTGGTATTGAAAGCTGCTGCTGCCTTGCCCGTCCCCTTGCAATGAGTGCAATTCTGCCAATACCATGACTCTCCAATCGCCGGAATCTGCTTATGATCCACGCCAGCCATCGACTGACTTAACCCTTGATGGGGGTATCAGTGCCACCTATAACGCTGAACGACAGGAAGAATTGCGTCGGCTTGCTCGGCAAAAAAATCTTGAAGCTTTGACTGACCTCATTAATCAATGTTTGAGTGAACACTCCATTCAAGTGGCTGATCTTGAGTTCAAATCAGAGAAATTGCAGCTGAGTGTGGAATCAGCTGAGGTACCAGAACCAGCAGTGACCCTCCCCTTATTGCGTGCTTATTTAAGTCAATTGCAATTGCCGTCTGTGACGACCGTAACGGTCTACGGCCAGAAATTGAGACAAGAACTCCCGTATTGGATGGAGACCATTGAGCTGGACTTGCTGTTCATCGAACCTCAAACAGAAGCCAAGGCAGCTTTGGAAGGTCTAGCAGGTCAGAAGCCCCCCGTAGTGCTTCCTGAACCAGACCCATTCCCCAGTGAAGTTGCACTGCAACTGACAGAAAAGTATGAGGCGGGTGAGCGAAACTTTGCTCAAATCAATCTCAAGGATGAAGCCCTACCCGGCATTAATCTCACCTTGACTGATTTACAAGCAGCTAATCTGGTTTGGTGTAATTTGAGAAAGGCTAGCCTTAGCCATGCCAATTTGACCAGCGCCGAATTACGACATGCCGATTTGACGGATGCCAATCTGCAAGGTGCGACGCTACAAGGAACTGATTTACAAGGGGCGAAATTGCAGGGGGCTAATTTGAGTTGGGCTGTATTGAGGGGAACCAATTTAACGGATGCTGACCTGACAGATGTTAATTTCCAAAATGCGACTCTGGAGCGCGTAATTATGCCAGATGGAACAATTTTGGATTAGTTGCAGCACTCTACCTCTAAAGAGGAAACTCTGATGAGCAAATTTGCTCAAATGCACATCCTTCAAGGGGAATGTCTCAACTGAGCTCGATGTCTAATACTGACCCAGTAAAGCCGGATTTCTCTCTCGTAATCCAACCCATTCCACCGCTGTTGATCGCACCTTACCCACTGAGGTAGCTCTCAAGGCTCAGCTCCATCGCCAACTGAATGACCACCAGGACTCCAGTTTAAGTATTCTTGAACAGCTGCTTGAAGGCGAACGGCGAATTTTTTGGATCCTGGGCCTTAAAAGAGGGTAGTGCCTTCCAGTCGATAAAGATTCATCTGCACACTCTTCAAGTAGGAGCGAATTGTACAGCATCACTGACTTGCACTTTCCTCAGGAGACGTTGAGGGGGTTCAATCAACATTTGGGACGGCTCCAGCTTCGCCCATATCGCTTGCTTGAGGGTGATATTGCCTTAGGGATTTGAGATGTTAGGGATTCCGATCGAGTGCCCGTTCCCCTCCCCAGCGCTCAACAATTTGATCATCATAATCATCAGCCGCAGCCAAAACGGCATCCACAGAGGCTTCTAGCTCTTCGGGGTCACAGGTCGATCCCACAATGGTATGTTCAAATAGGATGTCGCCTGCGTCATTGACTGAAAACGCACCAAACCGCATCTCTGCATTCTCTCTTAACAGAAAGGTTTGTAAGTCAGCCGCCATTTTTGCCCCTGAGACAACAGTAGAGCGAATATTGATAACGCTATCCTCTTGCCAGGGATGAATCCGAACCTCCACCCAAGCAGACCCCATAAACAAACCAAAGCCAGGTTCGTCTAATTTCTCCCAGGGAATTTGCTCAAAGAGGTCATCCATCCAGCTAGATACTTTGGTATGGCACTCTTGTTGAGCTTGTGTTTGAAATTCCATTCCAGTCCTTACTTATTCCAGCGATTTTTCAATAACAATCGTGAGACGCGCCGCAAAAATACCGACGACCCCAAGTACAGTCAATAAAGGCACGGTAATCGTCCCCACGACGCCAACGCCGACCCCTACCGTCAAGGGAATTTCAACTAAAGACCGTCCGGCATCGGTTTTGATAATAATTTTACGGACATTGCCTTTTTTCACCAGTTCCTTGATTTTGTCGATCACAGAACCGCTGCTCAGTTTAAATTCCTCAATCCGGGCAGGATCGCTAGGGGTGACATCAATCGGGGGTTGATCAGGGATGCGATCGCTAGGTTCACTCATGGGGTGGATCTCCGGGAAATAGCTCAGTCAATCATTTTTTAAACGTTAGAGGATGGGATGAGGGGTACACACCTAATCCATAACACCCCCTTGAATCAGCGATGAGGTCAGCATAGCATTCCCTGACAACGCTTTAACCTCTGCGAGTAAAGCATTCCGGCGGTCTTGCAACGCTCGGTCTAGTGCAGGTAGGTATATCGGTGTAGGCATCATCTCTGCAAAAATTTCGCTCATCACTCCATTATCAATGATGAGAAAGAAATCGGTGGGATTCGGACCGTCTGTATGTCTGCTCAAGACACCAAAACCGGCTCGTTGGCGGTGATACTTGCGAACGATGGGATAGTCTTGGAGCCATTGCTGAAAGGTCTGAGCTTGCGTCATGCCTTTTAAGGTAGTCTGCACGAGTTCCGCTGAAGGGGGCGTGTTCGTCCCCACTAGCCAAGCCTGGGTAACCAGGGCTTCTCGGCGGTCAGGTGTTAACCAAGCTTGTAGCATGCTGCGAGCTGCCATTGGCAATTCCTGAGGGACATCGAACGGGGTTCCAGATGGTGTCTTAAAGGCAGTCAGCAAGGTCCGACTGAGGGCACTACCGTAGGGATCTAAGTCAGCTTGGGCCGCGTCCAAATTGCCACGCCACCACTGCAAACTACCGCTGGCCCGGTGAAGATAGGTCTTCAAATCGTCCGAGTGGGTTTGCATCAACTGGTTGTGTGCCTGCTCTAAGCGAGTGAGGAGTTGAGCATAGAGCGGTTGCAGCGGTTGCGATCGCCAAGCTGGACTTGTTATCCATAAAGGATTCCTTAAGCACTCCAAAGTCATTGCTTCCATGGCTAAATCTGGTTGACCTTGGGCCAATAAGCTTAACCCTAAGCCAAAGAAGACGCCTCGTTTGGCTGGCACTAGCTCCGCTGAACGAACAAACTCAGCGGTCGCCTTTTTCGGATCACGCTGCATATAGAGCCAAGCCAAATTGGTATGGCCAAACTCTTGATCAGGGGAGAGCTGATTCCCTTGGATAAAATGCTGAGTTGCCATTGGCAACAGGGTTTGACGAAGCTTGGGATCCTGGGATTTTAAGCCCAAATCTCCTAAATTCCAACCTAACTGGTAGGCATAATAAGGTTCCCACGGCACTTTGGTCTGAGCTTTATCTAGATATTGACGAAACTGATCCAATTGCTGCTGCCCCAAAGCCGCAAATCCTTGACTAGAAGCAGCCCAACCCCAATGAATCGGAACCAACCACAGACTCGTGGCTAACACGACTCCTAGTAACGTTCCAGCCCACCAACGCCCCCTTTTTTTGACGGTCTGAGCATCGCTGTTAGAGGGCGGAGAAAGCGCTTGGCTTTCGTGCTGACTTCGACAAGTAGCTGCCAATACCCCTAAGCTGATCACCAGGAAACCGCTGATACCCACATTGTCGAGCTGATAGTCTGTCAGACAGACAACGCTATAGCCCAGTAGCCCCGCCAGCAAACTTTGCATCTGAAGACGGTCTTGGGCCGCTAGGGCTGTAGATGAGCCTGTGCATCGCCAGCCTTGGTAGATCAGCCAGCCCAACAACAGACAAACTGGGACCATACCCGCTAACCCGAGTTCTGCCCAAATCTGAGCCACCGTACCGTGAAGCTGATAGGCATGCTCCGCTTCTAACCCGGCCCACGTTGGACGATAGGCTTGGTAAGCCAGGGGTACGCTCCCGGGTCCCATGCCTGTCCAAGGATTTTGCAACCCCATTGCCCAACCTGCCTGATGGGTAATGATGCGATAGGCCATATCTCCTCCGGAGCGACCTTGGATGAGATTGCTGACTTGGCTGCTGAGGCGATTGTTGGCTAGCACTAAAGCCATCAGCATTCCAAAACTGGCCACACTGCCACCGAGAAGCCAACGACGATTGATCCCACGGTAACGAGAGAGCGCGACTCCCAGATAAAGACCACACACCACACACCCTATCCAACCGCCCCTAGAGCTGGTGGTATATAAATCTAACAGTCCAAGACCAAGACTAATGGCCCATCCCCATCGCCAACGTCCCGCTTGGGTCATACACAGCCCCAACAATAGCGGTAAAGCCAAGACTAAATAGCCTGCCACGTAATTTTGATGACCAAAGGGCGCCCAATTGCGTAATTCTAGAGTCGAGAAATTATAGCTAGCCTGCACTCCCGCTTGTTGAAGGGCACGAAGACGACTCAGCTCTGGCAATAAGGTTTGGGTGATCCATAGGGTTAAGCTGAGGAGAATAAAGCCTGAACTCAACAGCCCTTGCATCACCAATAAGCGTTGTCGTCGCTCAGGGGTTTGACACCAGGCACAAATGGCATAGATCGCAGCCAATCCGCCTAAAGCGGGCCAAGCATACCAACGGGCCTGATTGGGAAAGGGGGCAAATAGGGTAGAGAGCACCAGGCCGATCACCGCGATCGCCACGATCCAATCCAACCCTTGTTTAAGTCGAGGAAAATGTTGGGTGTACCACAGTTGCCCAGCTAACCACAGGAGGGGACAGACCCAGGTGACTTGCCAGATCAGCACCCAGGGCCAAACCACCATCAGACTATGGCTATCGGGGATCAGGGTAAAGAGCGCATACAACCCCATGCAGAGGCAGGCTAATAACGATCCCCCCTTGGCGGTCGGCCTACGGATGGGCTGATCTGGATCATCAAATTCTGAGGTTGAAGATATGGCCATAGCAATCATTGGGTACCTTGAGTCAGATTACCCGAATGGCTAGGCTGAGCTTACAAATCAAAAGGGTTGAAGGCGAAGGGGATGACGACCATGGATCGACGGCAGTTTTTGGCAATGACGAGTGGAACTGCTGCTCTGCTGGCCTATAACGCATCAGATCCCCCCCTCTCGTTAGGCTCAACGTCCGCCCCAAGGATTAAGTTGCAGGCGTGGACGGCAGCCGGTCAACCCATGCCGACCCAGGTCTTAAACCAGACTTTTTTCCTGACCTTGGCAGATGAGCCGATTCCCAATCCCCCTCGCCAAGTAGAGAAGGGGACCTTATGGTCTGTGCCCCCATCCTTTCCCTTTGCGATTGTTCTATACCTATCGGTGCAAGGGTTTGGCAATGTTGTCCTCTATGCCGACAATCAAGGCCGAGGATATACGCCATCGGATTTCCCACTTAATCTCAATCTAGCCTGTGCCCAGTCTCGATTAGGTCGTGTTCGGCGTGCGATCGCAACCTGGCAACAGCAAGGGTATCAATGTTCATCCCAAATCCAAGCTCAGCTCCGTCAAGCTGAAACATTCCTTCAGCAAGCGTTGGCTGCCTCAACGCCAAAAGAAATGGCTGCCCTTGCCAATGATTCTTTACGTGAAAGCCTATGGGCGGGAGAAGCGGCAGTCTTTGCCCAAGCTCAATATCAAATTAGTTGCCGTGGGCATCGGCCCAATTTCTTATTTGGCTGTAATTTTTTTCGGCATCCAGAGGCGGGCTTGGCCTATGACCAACGATTCAAAAAGCTATTTAACTTTGCCACCCTTCCCTTCTATTGGCGATCGTTTGAACCCGAACAAGGCCAGCCAAATTTTGCCAAAACCGATGAGATGGTGAACTGGCTAGAACAGTCAGGAATTACTCCTAAAGGTCACCCGTTGGTTTGGTTTCATGAAATCGGGTTGCCTGATTGGGCCAGAGACAAGC
Source organism: Acaryochloris sp. IP29b_bin.148 (assembly GCF_028285565.1). Lineage (GTDB taxonomy): Bacteria > Cyanobacteriota > Cyanobacteriia > Thermosynechococcales > Thermosynechococcaceae > Acaryochloris. Next base: position 2,014 of record NZ_JANQOY010000102.1, on the reverse strand, counting down.
CTTATGCGGAACTGCAAGACCTATTGCATCAGCGAGTCAGGGACATTACTGGACGGTATTTAGAACGCATTCCTTACTACGACATCATCAACGAAGCCCATGATATTGATTGGGCCAATATCATGGGCTTCTCGGCTGAACAGCAACGCCAAATGACTCGGTTGGCTTCAAAGGCGACAGTGGCAGGATATCCAAATCTGCAGCGAATCGTGAATACCTGTTGCCACTGGGCAGAATACATCGCTAGAGGCCCTCAACATCCCCCCCTCCAAAGTGCCTATCAATATCTGCAGACCTGTATTACCACCAATATTCCCTTCGAAATTATTGGGATGCAATTGTATTATCCCAATCAAGACATGTTTGAGATCAATCGACTCTTAGAACGATTTAGCCAACTGGGCAAACCGATTCACATTACTGAATTGGGCGTTTCTTCCAACACCACTCGGGCTCAAAATACCCCTTTCCCCAATCCACCCGGCCTTTGGCATGCACCTTGGAGCGAAGCAGTCCAAGCCGACTGGGTAGAGCAGTTTTACACCCTGTGTTACAGCAAGCCTTATATCCAAGCAGTCACTTGGTGGGATCTGGCAGATGGCGGGTTTTGGCCCCATGGAGGGTTAATCCGATCTGACTTTACCCCCAAGCTTTCCTATCTGCGCCTGACAACACTGCAAAAGAAATGGCTAGCCCTTTCTTCATAAAGACTTGCCTTAACGCCCACTACCCAATGGGTGACCAAAGGAACTTATAGATCAATTTCTTGCATTAACCAAAAGCCTGCAAATTCCTCAGAGTCCGGGCTCGACTGAACCGCAACAAAATGTACTTGTTGAGCGGCCTGCTTAGCCCGCTCAAATTCTTCAATCTCTGCCACCAATTGGGGATCATTCAAAAAGGCGATAATCCAGCGATCGCTTAAACCGGTTTCTAGCAGCAACTGAGACTTAGGCTTTCTTTCTAGCTTTAAACAAGCCAGCTCCAGTCCCGACATCCATGCGGCTAACGGCGTAGCGCGTTTCGAAAAAATTAACAATCCGGGAATCACTGTATCAGCAGGGAGATTCATCTGCTCTAGCGGGACGCCTTCTCCAAAGGCAATTTTCCACTCATCCATTTCGGCAAAGGCACTCAGTTGGAGCGTGACTAAGCGCCAGCCTTCTCCCAACAAAGCATCCGGTAGAGGTTTAGGCAAAGTCGGTTCAAAGGTGGCAGGGGCAATCATCATGGGCTGATACCCAGGATGTTGGGGATAGACCTTTTCCTCCCGCTCTCGCAACCATTGATAAACGGCAAAGGTCCTCCGGCTAGGCTGTGATGGAATATCTAAGGCATCACAAGCTCGGGGAATAATACTTTTCATCGAACGTCGAAAGAAACGAATTCGTTCCGGGAACTCTTGCTCTGACAGCGAATTTTCCTGGCGCCATAGGGGCAACGCTTCGGTTAACGCTTCTTGTAACCAGCGGGCATTCGCTTGTGAGCCTGAACAAACCTTAGTGAACTCAAACTGACGTTGGGCATCACAGACCAGCAGCTCCCAAATCTTTTTTTGTTGGTCGTCTAAAATGGGGCGCGAATAAAAATCAATTTCCCAAACTTTACTCATATTGATGTCAAACTCTAGATGCTTTGTGTAACGCCAAGTTATGGGGAATGAGCAAGCAACCCCCTAGGGTCTTTAGTAATCACCTACTCCAGGGTACTCTGTAGACTGCTCAGAAAAAAATGTATCGTTCTATACAGAATTGCGCCCCCTACCACTGTTGAATCGATTAAATTAGCGGGTTGGGTGACCCTCTAGCCAATTTTGCTCTTTTGAGAGATTGGGCTTATCTTCTTTTAGATCGTTTAATTGCTTTAGTATTCAATATTTAGGAATGGCTGAAGTCTCTACATCTAAATCAACTATTAGAGCAATTGGTTGTCCATCGTTTATCTAGGAAACGTATTGTGGTGATGTCTAAGCCAGTTAAATCGAGGTCAAGAAACCTCAATCGCAGGAAACGTT
>NZ_JANQOY010000071.1 GCF_028285565.1 Acaryochloris sp. IP29b_bin.148 | reverse complement strand
TTTTTGAAGTAATGCCACTCTTCAGTTCGATTCATGAAAAGACAAAAATGCCTGTCTCTCTGTTAGACAGGCATAGTGAGTAGTAGTTCTATTGTACTACCATTAGATTCTTTTTATCTGACAGATTTTAGAAGCTTGAAATGTACCTCTGTCTAGCTTTAAGTTGCTGTTATCAGCAATTGATGAGCCACAATCACTCACGAGAGGACAGTAGTATGGCGAAAGTCTACACAGGTAAAGTGACCATTCCAGCCAATCAATTTAATGAGTACCTGGAAGCTATGCAAGCAGCAGAAGAAGCTAGAGCCCCCTTTCGAGAGTCTCTAGAACAGCTCAATCGAGACTTTGCTGGTTTCCTCGCGGCCAAATACTCCAAGAAAACTGTCAGAAAACATACCAACATCGTTGAGTTATTTATTCACTTCATTTGTGGCTATACCGATGTCGAAGCCATTGAGGACATCACCAAAGGCATGGTTAATAGCCATTTCAGAAAATGGTATAAACGCAAGGTCTGGGATTCCTCTACCGAAAGTGATTTGAGAGTCGCGCTCAAGAAGTTCTTTCAGTTTCTAGCGGCTGAAAAAGGAATCACCAATGAGGCAGCACTCAACGCCTTGAAATAACTTGATTAGCCCCTACCTTGAATTCGTCACCATACCCAGATCAGCAAGCTGTCTTTACACGCAACTGCCGACAGGGAATACAGTCCACCTGAATAGCTGTAGCAATCTCACTATTATGAACCTCAAGGTGGGCCTTGGGAGGTGCATCGAACATGAGATGCTGTTGTGGAAATACGACCCGCTCAAAATACCAGTTCGGGATATTGGTAATCCGTACCACCTGGACTCTTGGTGAACGATTCCGGTAGCAGCAAGTAATAGACTCTTGTTGTTGAGGCTCAAGGGTTTTAAGCATAAGCATTAGCAAGCCAGCCCTTAGACTGAAGATCTAAAGACTGGCGAGACGAATAATTTAAATAGGCATTTATAAGCTGGCCAGCGGTTTTTATCTGAAAGGGATAGACCCTTTCTTAAGACATCTTCCACAGATGAAGAAGTCAGGCTTATTATGACAATAATATTAACTTATATATAGTTTATTAATAGAAGCCTTTATAATATTTTTATAATTTGAACTTTGCTTTTTCAACTCTGGACTTCTGCATCTAACGGCCATTCCGGCTAATGGCGACTTGCTAGTGAGGATAGATGCTCAAGTTTTCATCCATCGGTTATCTGTGGGAACAAGCACTCAGCCGATCAGATGATTGGCGGTAGCCTCTATTTTACGCTTCTTTACTCAATTCTCAGGCAGAAAAAACTGGTCTAGAGAGCTAATTTTTGAACTAGCTCCTTTCGTGACATTCTGCCACTGATAAATTTACTGTGTTGCTCATGGCGAGGAAGAAACCAGCACCAAAACGTCGATTGTTCAGACTACTGTGGCTCTGTGCGATCTTGTTCAGCCTTATTTCAGGGCTGTTCATGAGTCTTTATGGTTTCATTCGCTGGCGATCTTGCCTGGATGGGGTGTTGTGTAGCTTGACCTTCCCCACGATACATTTTTAGGTGCCAGCCATGTCACGAATCAGCATTGTATGGTCATACAGGTAGCCTTCAACAGCTTTCCGTTCTTCAGTTTTCAGAGGGCGGCTCTTTTCTAGATGGACAACCACCCAGCCCACTAAGCCTGAATCATCAAGCCTTGCTAGGGTTTGATGGGGTATCTGTTCAATCATTTGCCAGAGTTGGCGTAGGAGAGGGGGAGACATGGTAGTAAATCACCTAACAATTTTGGCACTTACACATTGACTTCTGTACATCATAATTTAATTTTTTCTTAATTATCTGACAATCAAAATACAAAGCGGGAATGATCTTGACCGCTAATCACCGTAAATGGTTTCCTGGCAATCGCAAATTTGATCTTAAAACCTGACCTTTATCCTTGGGGACAAAGGAAAAGCATCTTTACGGCAAGGCACTTACTCACTCTTCCAAGCAATACTTTTTATGACAGTATTATCGGGTAACTCTAATTTGATTTGTCATTACAGCCCGTGTATTCGCTTTTTGTAAACCCATGTCCTTTTGCTTGAGATGCTGAAGAGCCAAAGTGTTCCTTTACTCACGTCACCAGTTGGAATCTGGAAAGCGATCAGGCTCTGGAGCATTTGAAAGATTCAATGGATGCGATCTCAGAACCACCCTTTAACAGGTACAAACTGACTCCATACCCCAGTCCACCTCATGATCTACCCGGTTGAACCGCTCGAAGACGGATTTCACGAGTCCACACCCGGCTAAATTCTTCAATGCCATTCCCAGGCATCATCAGGTGTTCAAAGCCTTCTTCTAGCTGGGTGATAAATTCCTGACGCCAGCGATTCCAATCCGCTTGGGTTGGATGCTCAATGCCATTGCAAAATTCCGCCCAGCTCTCCTGCTGAAACTCTGAGGTATTCAAGGAGGTTTGTTTCACCTTCACTTCGATGAGA
>NZ_JANQOY010000053.1 GCF_028285565.1 Acaryochloris sp. IP29b_bin.148 | reverse complement strand
AAACCATCGGTGGAGCTCATGGATACGGCGCGAACTTGGTTATCGCCCAAGAGCTGCTGAACTTCGCAAGTCACGGAAACGTCGTCTCCGGCAGCATTTTTGCCCTTGGCTTTTAATGCGTTATAAATTTTGGGCAGCTTCCCATTGGGGAATTCAACGTCCAAAACCGGACCAATAATTTGAGAAATGTAACCAGTATTCTTATTCGTGGTGGTGACCATGCTCACGCCTACTCTAGTTGTGATGACTGTTATAACTGCTTGTACGTGCAGCTTAGACGTATGATTTCGCCATTTCTAAACCTATCATTTAAGGGACTCAACGTAAACTTTCTTTTCGGAATCCTAAATTTATAGTTGAGTAAATATGCCCATCGCCTATTTGGGACAGATTTGAAAGCACAACAAGAGGCAAATCAGGCAGGATAGAGCGAATCATCTAAGTCAGTATTGGCTCTGATGTCCCTTGATGCCATAAAGACTCGAAAGCAATGTTGAGCATTTCCCCTAGCCCAGGATGGGTAACGCTTAAAGCCGTAAAGCTGGGTGTCCCAGATAAGGGATCTTGTAAAGATAGCAACGTAATCCGTTGGTCGAACAGCTGCATTTTGAAGGGCACCTCATCCACAAAGCGTACATGCTGCCCCCAAGCTTGGCACTGGCGAATAAAGTCCTGGCTACTGGGATCTTGCCAAATGTTGTGTTCATAGATGGTGCGGTAGCAAATACCGCGCTGTAGGGGATCTTTGACAAGGTTGAGGCCGTCTTCATGGCTCAGTAGAGACGGATAGGTAAAGAAGACGCTGATCGACGATTGAGCGGATTGGGAAAGTTTGGCCCCACAGTCCGCTATTCGATTGGGTTCGGACAAAACATCAATGTAGGCTAACGGATCTTGAGTGTTGTGGCCCTTCGTATAGAGCGGGGCAAGGGCGGCAACAGCACGGTGAGTCTGCTGCTCTTGGCGCTGGAGTTCAGCAGAGACTTGCTTCTGTTTTTCTTGCAGCAAGGTGGGAAGGGCCTGGGACGGCTCCACGGCTTGGAAGATCCGCTGTCGACCGGAATGGCGTTCGAGACAAAGACCGCGATCGCATAGTGATGCCAAGACATCATAGATCCGCTGCCGAGGAACCTGAGCACGGGTCGCAATCTGCGCAGGGGTAAAGTCCTGCCGATCCATTAGGGCCAAATAAACAGCGGCCTGATAGCGAGTTAACCCTAAATCCACCAGATTTTCTAAGTATTGGGCATCGCTCATTAGATGACACCACTAGATAGTGGTGCTATTTTAAAGTTCATCGTGAACCTTTTGCAAGTGCTGTATCATGGCCCTCCTCACTCAACTGGATTTACCAACCACAGCTTCCACTCCAGCATTTCTGCCCATTGCCTTGTTTGAAGGGGAATTTTGCCCTTTTCCTGAAGCTCAACTTTCGATAGCGACTCACGCGCTTCACTATGGCACTTCAGTGTTGGGTGGAATTCGTGGAATACCTTCTCCTAGTGACTCAAATCAGATTTTGATGTTTCGCCTAGCGGATCACTGTCGGCGATTGAGCCAGAGTGCGAAATATCTGAATACCAATATTGACCCCATCGAACTTGAAGCAACGTTGATTGAGTTTGTGCGGCGCAACCAGCCCCAAACGTCCTTCTATATCCGACCGTTGATCTACACCTCCAGCTTGGGCATTGCCCCTCGGCTCCATGATGTCAGTAAAGACCTATTGATCTATGGCCTGGAGATGGGAGATTACTTGCATCAAGGGGGTGTGCGGTGTCGGATTAGCTCTTGGCTGCGACAAGAGGATCGTAGTCAGCCCTTACGGGGCAAGTCGAGTGCCGGATATATTGCATCGGCATTAGCCAAGACAGAAGCGGTTGCCTCTGGGTTTGATGAAGCAATCTTGATGAATGCTCAGGGCAAAGTCAGCGAGGCATCAGCGATGAATCTGTTTCTGGTTAGAAATGGCCAATTGATTACGCCCAGTGTGGATCAGGACATTTTAGAAGGGATTACCCGAGCCAGCGTGATCACGCTAGCGCAGAACTTAGGCATTCCCGTGATTGAGCGTCCGGTCGATAAGTCTGAACTCTTTATCGCAGATGAGGTGTTTCTCTGTGGGACGGCAGCTCAGATTTCACCCGTGTTGGAGATTGAAACTTACCGATTGCCAGAACAACGTCCGGTTACAAAACAGTTAAGTGAGTTGCTGCGACAGGTCATGATTGGGGCAGAGCGACGATATGCCGAGTGGATAACGATTGTGGACTTCAATTAGAAGAGCAGTAACTTTATGTGGCTGGAGTTAAAGGGAGTTGAATTGGTGGCTTTAGCTTAAATTCTGAAGAGCTGCTATGTGATAAGAGTAAATTTTTTGACAGAATGGCGTGAATAGTCAGTTCTGATTGAAGATTTATTACAGTAGGGCTTGAATTTGCGTAAGCTCATTTGTCTTCGAATGATAAGTAATTGCTTTTTAGTAGGTAAGACTTTTTAGATTCACAAATGCTGAATATGTTCTTGACTACTCCATGTATGAGTAAGAAAAATCTCTTTAGCACGACTAAACCTATATCTCAACGCCTTGGGATGGAATTGAATATGGAGTGTCGGTAGAACCAACATGGCTCGTATTGTCGGCGTTCACGGTATTAATCAAGAGTTTGACGGAAGCAATACCATCTATGCCAGATGGTTACCTGCCCTTAAAGATGGCCTAGAACGAGCAAATGCAGCACTGACATCAGATGATGACTTCAAATGTGCTTTTTATGGAGATCTATTCAGAGAGTCTGGGCAAGCAAAAGGGACTATACCCAATTATGACGTCAACGATATAGATGCTGAATGGGAACGTGAATTTCTTCAAGAGCTATGGGGTGAGGTCCTAAAAGTTGAAGAGGGAGAATTAAATCCTCAGAAAGCCCCTGTGACCAAAGCCAGGGTACCAAGAATTTTGCAAGAAGCTTTGAGTGCTTTGAGTCAATCTCGTTTTTTCGGGGGCGTTGCTGAGAAATTTGTCATTGCTTTTATGAAGCAAGTGCGCTTGTATTTATATGATCCAGAGATTCGGCAGCAGATTAGATCACGAGTGTCGGACTGCATCACTGACGATACCCGAGTACTGGTGGGACATTCTCTGGGTTCTATTGCTTGTTATGAGAGTCTTTGCCAGCATCCAGAATGGCCTGTGAAAGTACTGGTGACATTGGGGTCTCCTCTTGGCATCCAAAGGCTGATTTTTGATCGCCTGGAGCCGCCCCCTACTGATTCTCAGGGGAACTGGCCAGGGAGTGTTAAGACTTGGATTAATATTGCAGATGCTGGCGATATCGTCGCCTTAGAGAAGAAGCTGAATCCTTATTTTCAAGGTGATGTTATTGACCAACTCGTGAATAATGGAGCTGATGCACACAATGCTAATCGTTACTTTACGGCGAGAGAAACTGGAGAAGCCATCAAGTTGGGATTAGAGGATGCCTAACTATTATCTAGTAGCCTGTGGAACGAGCGAATCTAACTATCCCGAAATTTATCCACACTTGGAAAGAGTTCCAAATGACTTGTCTTGTATTAATAACATCCTGACATCGCAGTTTGGCTATACCCGTGTCCTTGAATGCCTATCCTTAAATCCATCTGCTGCCTTAATAAAGAAAGAGTTTGCAAAGTGGCTGATTAGTGGTGAATGCACTGCAGAGGACTGCATTGTTTTTTACTACTCAGGGCATGGGGAGTATTTACTGGGTGATCAACACTGTCTGATATTGAAGGAGACTGATCCTGCTATTGTGGGTTCGACTAGCCTGCCAACAGATGAATTGATCCGGCCACTTCAAAATCCGGGTGTAACCTTATCTCAGATTTTATTCATTATTGACACTTGTTACTCAGGAGAAGGAGCGGGTGATATTACTCAGTATGCA
>NZ_JANQOY010000021.1 GCF_028285565.1 Acaryochloris sp. IP29b_bin.148 | reverse complement strand
GAATATCCTTCATTAGATAACCACAAGCCCCGGCGAGGAGTGACTGTACAATAAACTCTTCGTCATCAAAGGTCGTTAGCATAATCACTTGGCAAGTCGGGAGCGCCTGCCTAATTTTTGCAGTTGCTTCAACGCCATTCATCTCAGGCATCCGCACATCCATGAGAATAATACTAGGCTTGAGATCGAGAGCTTGTTCTATTGCATCTTTACCATTCGCTGCCATCCCAACGACCTCTACATCCTCTTCGAGTTCTAGTAAAGAGGAAATACCTTCTCGGACAAGATACTGATCATCAACTAGTAAAACTTGGATCTTAGTGGTCATATCATTTTTCCGTACTGAAGCTTGCCTGCGAATTGTCCTGAGGAATACTGACTGAAAGCTTTGTCCCTTGAGGCCGACTCGTGATAGAGAGGGTCCCACCCACTAAACTTAGTCTTTCCTTCAAGCCAATTAATCCGAGGGTTGTTTGTTGATTTTCTCGAGATTCCCAAGCAACTGAGTCAAAACCAGAACCATTGTCAGTCAGTTCTAGATTGATGTCGTGAGAGCCAAAATCAAGTGCTATATGGGCTTGGCTTGCCCCAGCGTGTTTGTGTATGTTGGTCAATCCTTCCTGAATCACGCGATATAAGGTCATCAGTTTAAGCCTGCTGTAGCGCAAACTGTCCCCGGTTTGATTAAGTGATAAATCGAGTTCACTATGATCCATTCGTCGTATTAGATCATTGAGAGACTCCTGAAATGAAAACGATGAACCCGCCTGGCGTAAACTACTAACCGATTCACGCACATCTCTTAAGGCGTCTTGTACAGCGTGTTGCGCGTGCTTTACTGCCTCATAAGCACGGTCAGGATCTCGTTCTTTATAAGCGCTTGCTTTTGCAAGTTGAATATTAATAGCTGCCAGGTGATGCCCCAGACTGTCATGAATGTCACGCGCTAATCGATTACGCTCTTCTGTCGCTGCTAAGTCAGCAACATGTTTGGAATAATGTTGAAGTTGTTTATGGGAGGCTTCAAGAGAGGTCAGTAAACCGGTTAGCTTTTGCTGAGCCTGAATCGCTTGTGACATTGCTTGGGCTAACAGCAAAGTAAACAACAATGTAATAAGTGAGCCTGTGCTTCTATCCACAAGTCCACCCATCTTTGGAGAATTTCCATTGACTAAAGGCGGAGGTAGTGGTCTTATATGCCCAATATTGGCTGCATTAAGCCCAAAAAGAGCGATAACTCCTAACAGAGCTATGCAATAACTCAAGCGCCTACTGACTGCTAAGTAGCAATATAAAAGGATGGGTAAAAAAAGAATTTGTGAATAGTGAAGGTCAGTGACTAAACAAGCGGCTGTAAACAAGATCAGTTTGACAGAAAAAGGGATAGGCTCGATCTTGTCTGAGGCTGCAAAACTTGATTTGCCCACCATCCACAATTCAAGCCCTATTAAAGCCAGAACCATTGTTACAAAAACCAAAAAACGTAAGTATTCTGGTGCTTCGACAACAGATCTTGGTCCAATACCGCCATCTACCCAGTCTAAGACACCTGCTAGGAGTACAGCGGTATACACTGCTAATGCAATTAAGCGGTAACGCTGGTAGAGAAGGTTCAAGTCCTGAGCCATTTGAGCAAGCCTAAGCACAGGTAGATCAGACGTGAAATAGTTGGTGAGCTTAACATCTACTTTGAGATTTAGCAATATGAGCCATTAGACCCATGACTTATGGCCTATTTATTTTAGTTAGTTGGCACATGCAAAAGCAGAATATATGTTGCATGCTCGATGAATATCGTAAATACTCAATTTGTTCTACGAGATTTTAATTGTGAGTTAATTATTTTATGAATCTAATGAAATCCCTCAAGTCTTCACAATCTTGGTTGATTACTAGCTGACAAAAAGAGCATCAAAGATATCTAGGACGGATAGAGTTAGTTAGAACAAGTCATTTGTGATGCGATATTCCCTTTTGACGCAAATCATTGCATTGCTAGCCGTGAAGACAGCGTATTTAGCATGTCTACAGTACAGACGGGAATGGTCTTTACCGACGAACACGAGACGGTTCCAGTCGACCATGGATTGTCGACTGACCTGATCGCTAATGCACTTGACGTGATATCGGAGGTTTTTTCGCGACGCCTTCAGCGGTGTGAGTCCGGCAAAAAAAACGGTTCGCCATCGACGTCTCATGCTGAGGCGAATGAGCAGATTCCGATGGATAAACTTGGCCTGTACGAAGTTCAGTTTCCTTGTGCACATCGAACTCAGAATTTCGCAGAGAGATGTTTTGAAAGCGAAAAGGTAGGAGATTTCAAAGTATGACCAATCGTGTCAATCTTGTTGCTGGTGTAACCGTATCCATTGCCGCAAGTACTCTTTTGTATATCGTACTGAGGCCACATCTTGATCAAGATGTAGCAGCCGACGCCTTGCCGACGCCTCAGGACGTCGCTGATCGCTGTGCGGCCATTAAGGCTTCAGTTGAAGACGCAGGATTTAGCGACAAGGTTAAGGTGAGCTGCGATCAAGGCCATGCTCATCTCACTTCCACCACCTATCCTGATCATGAACTGATGACCGGCATAGTCGGCACCAACGAGCAGGTTCCAGTACCCGCGAAGGATTATGTTGCACCAATCCAGTTGGGACCAATGTTGAGTGATAGTCCACAGACTCGTGATGCGGCACTGGGCGTCGCGGTGAACGGTGTGCCGATCTTTGATTACACAGGCGGCGGCGAAATGTCTGTTGCCGATCTTAACCACCATCAGGCTCGGCACGATACGCTGCAAACCCAGCAGCTTGATGTCTGCGGCGGCCATGCAGGGCGGGGCGATGATTATCACTATCACGTCAAGCCAGTCTGCATGATCGAACAAATGAAGAATAAGGGCGATGATGCAATTATTGGATGGGCCTTTGATGGGTTTCCAATCTATGGTGACAGTAACCCGGATGGATCGCACATCGCTTTGGGTGTGCTAGACATCTGCAACGGTCAAGCCGATAAAACATTCGGTTATCGCTATCACACCTCGGCCAAGGCACCATATATCATTCAATGTCTCATGGGTGCTGTTGGCGATGTCCGCGAGCTACCCCGCATACAACCGCTTGTACCCGCAGAAGGTGGGCCGGGTCTTGCTCCCGGTAAGCCGCCGCAGGGCGGGGTCCAAAACCTTATCTTTACACAAGACTCATCAGGTCAGCGAAGTATGGATTATTCCTACAAGGGTGAGGCTTATTACATACGCTACACGCCCACTGACAAGCCAAATTGTTATGCGTTTGAGACGCGCACCGTCACCAATGGCGGCGAAGTCAAAACAGGAGAGTATTGTCGATGAATTATTCTCTCACCTGGAACATTGCGTCGGTTTATGCATCTTAGGCTGACATACTGCCAGCCTAAGATGCCCCGGACGTTGACGGGTCTGTCCTGATAAAAGCAATGGAGGGCAAAATCATCGCGTCCTCGGAAATGTCTTTCCTGAACTGATTTACACGAACATATCGCAAACGTGGCCGTTAGAGCTGGAGAGAAATTCAATGCGCAATATATTTATGTTTGCTTTTGTTCTGATACTCGTTTTGATGTTGGGTTGCAGACAGGCTGAGCTGGGCAGCAAAACTGTGGAGGTGTGGGTCGATAATTGGTTTGAGATGTACGTCAACGGTGACAAAATTCTTGAAGACAGCGTGCCTATCACTACAGAGCGTTCATTTAACGCTGAGATAGCCACTTTTAAGGCAGAATTGCCTTTGACGATTGCCATCATGGCAAAAGACTTCAAAGAAAATGATACCGGGCTGGAATATATCGGCACCGGACGACAGCAGATGGGAGACGGTGGCCTTATTTTCCAGGTTAAAGACACAACGACAGGAAAGGTCATTGCCGTCTCAGATAAGACCGTGCGGTGTCTGGTGATCCATCGTGCGCCTTTGGAAAAATCATGTGCGGATGAGAAAAACCCCGTGGCCGGTCAGGGTGCATGTGCCTTTAAGGAAACTGCTATTCCCACTAACTGGATCTCCCCAGACTTTGACGACAGCACATGGCCCACAGCAACAGAACATTCAGCACAAGCCGTGGGTCCAAAAGATGAATATGACGACATATCGTGGGATAGTTCAGCCAAGCTGATCTGGAGTGATGATCTCGTGCAGGATAACACGCTACTATGTCGGCTTCCGGTTACAAAGTGATTGGTACGTTTTCTGCTCAGCCTTAGATCGATACTTTGCGGCCAAAACTCAGTCATCTTCTCCTGCTCCAAAATCTCGCAGATATATTATTGTCGCGAAAAATAATGCTATCTCTGCATCTAAGGCGAAGCTCTACTACGCAGGAGTTAGAGGGTTCTCAAAAAGACGGGTCGCATTGGCTGGCGATCTTAACAGATGAACCGTTGCCATCATGCTGCTCAGTTCGTCTGCCGCAATTAAAGCTACACCTGGTCGGTGAGGACGCTGGACAATAACAATGGAGCGATTATCCTCGACATCGTTCAAGGTCTCGGCAAAATTAGCACGGGCCTGACTATAGCTGAGGGTTTTCGATAGCATTGGCGTACTTGAATTAGGTACGTCTCTATTCTAACCACTAGGATCTTGATCTCAAGAGAGGCATACCAGTAGTGATTGAGACTGGCTTCCAAGACATAGGACAGTTAGGTGAGATGATAAGACCAGATTTCAAACTGCGCTGCTGACGCTATCTCCGCGTCTAGCGACCCATAATGCTCTAGGCAAAATGCTTCAAACGCTTGTAGCGCTCTTTGAAATGCGGCATCAGATGTGTGCCAACATAAACCATAGGCCCGTGCCTTGAGAAAGCTAAGTAGCTCTACCACGGTATTGCTCACCCACCACGTTTTGGCAATCGAGTAATGTGGCCGATATCCTTGGCGACGGAAATAGTTCTCTACATTAATCCTTGGGTGTTTGGCTGGGGGCGATTGTGGACTGCTTTCCTGGATTAAAATCGCTTTGAAGTGCCGCTCAAATTCCATCCGGGCAGGCGGTGTGATCCATTGGGCATTCAAATAGAACCCACCTGGTTTAAGGACGCGTTCAATCTCTGCTAGAAATTTCTGCCAGTGAGAGACTGTGTGAACCATGTGAACGGTCAGGACAACATCGAAACTGTTATCGGGGAAGGATAGCTGGGAGGCATCGGCCTGAATCAGCGTCAAATTTCGTGGAATGCCCTCTAGCTTGCGGCTAAACTGGTCGAGCATTTCCCTCGAAATATCTATCCCAGTCACGGAATAGCCGCGTTTAACCAGTGGAAGAACGTTGAGGCCAGTCCCCACACCAGGCTCTAGGAAAGAAGTATAAGGGTTAGCATCAACCCACTCCAAAATATAATCTGCAACCTCTTCGGCGATAGATTCCGTCATCCAGCGGGTTTGGTCATAGATGGAAGCGATGTGGTCGTAATAGTTGAAGGGACTCATGGTTCTGCATACTACGCAGTTAAAAGCCTTAAAAGTTAGTCGAAATGGCTTGCACTGGGCAAGTCGGAACACATTGTTCACAGACAATACAGCGCGATCGCGTGAAATTTAGCAAAAAAGATTTGGGATCGAGGGTGAGGGCTTGAGTGGGACAGATACCCGTGCATAGCCCACAATGCACACAGCTCTCTTCATCGATCAGAATTTCGCGATTCGACGAAGACACATCGATATGTTGGGCCTGCATCCAATCAATGGCGGCATCGAGTTGATCGATATCGCCTGCTAATTCCACCACCAACTTACCAATTTGGTTGGGGGCCACCTGAGCACGAATAATACTGGCCGCCACATTGAAATCCTTGGCCAATCGATAGGTGACGGGAACAGGAACGGCGCGCCTAGGGAACGTCAGAGTAACGCGCTTTTTCACAGGCGAAAGATTCAGGCGACGACAAGGGCACTTTTCATTGTAAAGCAGGTCAAAAGGAAATAAATCCGCGTATCGCCTCGCAAAGTTTAAGCTAATCTGTTAAAGATGAGCTGTCCATAGGAAAAGCACGTTAACCATGCCCAACGCTCCCCGTAACCGATTGCTAAATAAAACGCTACGGCGACTCGTCGCCTTTGCGGTCATCCCCCTCTTGCTTATTATCGGTTCCATTCGCCCAGGCACGGCAGCCACTGCGAAACACTATACTGACCTCGACTTTCCATCTCTTCCTGAGGTCACCATCCCAGAATATAGCCGTTTCCAGTTGGACAATGGCTTGACCGTTTATTTAATGGAAAATCATGAGTTGCCTTTGGTTAACGGCATTGCTCGAATGCGGACGGGGTCTCGGCTGGAGCCTGCTGAGAAGGTGGGCTTGGCGGATATTGTGGGGACTATGATGCGGTCGGGGGGGACCCAACAGCATCCCTCCGAGCAGCTCAACCAAATGCTAGAGCAACGGGCTGCCTCTGTGGAAACAGGGATTAGTACCGCTTCGGGGAGTGCCTCCTTCGCGGCTTTAAGTGAAGATTTAGACACCGTCTTTAACTTATTCGCTGAGGTGATTCGCGAACCGGCCTTTGAAGAAGACAAACTGGTACTGGCTAAAACCCAACGACGCGGAAGCATTGCCCGTCGTAATGATGACCCAGATGATATTACCGGTCGAGAATTCAAAAAACTGATTTACGGTGCAGAAAGTCCTTATGCGCGCACCCAAGAATATCAAACCCTCGACAATATTACTCAGGCAGACGTTGAATCCTTTTATCAACAAAACTTTCACCCTAACTGCATGATTTTGGGAATTGTTGGAGACTTCGATTCTGACGCCATGACCCAACGGATCAAACAAGCATTTGGGGATTGGCCAAAAATGCCTGAGCGGGATAAAGCACCGCCCGTACCGAGTGCAGCACAGGTTAAGGCTGGAGAGACGTTTGTGGTCGATCAGCCCCAACTGTCTCAAAGTAATGTTCAAATCGGTCATTTAGGCGGTCAGTTTGATAGCCCTGATATTTTCTCCTTACTGGTGATGAATGAAGCGCTTAACAGCTTTGGTGGACGCCTGTTTAACGAAGTGCGATCGCGCCAAGGCTTAGCCTATTCGGTTTATGCCATTTGGAGTGCTCGCTACGATTATCCAGGCCTGTTTGTTTCCGGGGGACAAACGCGATCAGAAGCAACGGTTCCGTTTATCAAAGCAGTCTTAAGTGAATTGCAAAAGGTGCGTGAAGCCCCCTTGTCGGCTGATGAACTCCAGCAGGCCAAGGACTCCATCCTCAACTCTTTTGTCTTCAACTTCCAGGATCCCGCCCAAACCTTATCGCGTCTGATGCGATACGAGTACTTTGGCTATCCCGATGATTTTATCTTCCAGTATCAGCGAGCCGTCAAATCCATGACCGCCGAAAAGGTTCAGGCCGCAGCAGAGAAATATCTCCAGCCCGATCAGATTGTCACTGTCGTGGTGGGCAACCGGCAAGCCATCCAACCCTCCTTAGAAGAGTTAGGCACAAACGTGACACCGATTGATATTACGATTCCTCAACCGGTGTCTTCTTAAGATTCTGGGAAGTATGCTGCCGAGGGAATGACAGTCAGCCGCTAACCCTCAGGAGCAGGCTCAGCTTCACTCGTATCATCTCCGGTATTGGCGTCAGCCTCTGAGGTTTCAGCTGTTGTTTCAGTTGCCTCAGCGGCTACGGTTTCAGTTTCGGTAGCCTCAGTGTCTACTCCTTCCGCGACCGCTTCTTCTACAGCAGTTTCTTCCGCGGGTTCTGGTTCTTCCACTTTTGCGGTGGGTTTGGGACCTCGCATCAAAGCGAGAGGAACAGCAGGCTTTTTCTTTTCTCTGTCTTTGTTGTTTCGACCTTTTCCACGTCCACCTTTACGGCCTTTCTGATTGCGGTTTTTGTCCTCTGCTGGGCCTTCAGTCTGGGCACGTTTTTCTAATTCAGACTTCTTGATCGGTCGCTCAACCATTGTTCAACTAGGATAGGTGTAACTTGCAGATCCTACCTCGAAAGCTGACGTTCCTGGCAAAGGATATGTCCACAACACTCAAGACAGTCCTATGCAGTGGCCTGAATCGTCATGTTAGATTCAAGATACGTTCTATACCCAGAAATGTGGTGAAATAAAAGTATGGCGGCACCTCAATCGTTTAATCCAACGGTCAGCCATAACCCGATGGCCTCCATTCAGCAGCCCATCGTTTTCTTTGATGGGGAATGTGTGATGTGCAATGGTTTTGTGGATCTCTTGTTGAAAGTCGATCCCGTGGGAACCATTCTGATTGCCCCGTTGCAAGGCCAAACGGCCAAACAGTATTTACCCCCATTGCCCATCGATCGAAAGGCCTGGTCAATTTACTATCATGATCGGGGTCATCTGTACGATCAGTCCGATGCGTTTATTCAAATCTGTAAACGTTTAGGTGGAGTGTGGTCAGTGTTCCGAATGGTGGGTTGGATTCCGCGGCCCATTCGCGATCGCATCTATCGTCTGATTGCTCGTAATCGCTATCGACTGTTTGGACGACGAGCTACCTGCCGAATGCCCAGCGCTTTGGAACAAAAACGGTTTTTGCCTTAAGGATAATTGAGAGCGTTGTACACCCTGCTTCTAAGCCTATGAACGGGGTGTTGTTTTGGGTTTTGCCTTTAATTCAGCGGGATGGCTAGGCGGAATACCTTCAACACTAATCAGAGTTTCTAGCACCGATTTGACGACTGGAGCAGCCACCGTTGAACCATAAGCATTGTTGCCTTGCGGTTCATCCACAACGGCGAGCACCACGTATTTAGGAGATTCCAAGGGGAAGGAGGCCACAAAGCTAGTAATCCGAGCATTGCTATAGGTCCCGCTATCCGCTTTCTGGGCGGTTCCGGTTTTACCGCCTAGACGATAGCCTGGAATTTTTGCGGGTTTACCGGTCCCGTTTTGGACCACACTGCCCATCATGGTGCGAACTTGATCCGCCGTCTCTTGACTGAAAATACGGCGAGGTTGAATCAGATTTAAGCCCTTGGTTTTCTTGCCAACGGGATTGTATAGACCATCCACAACATGCGGGGTCACGAGTTTGCCGCCATTGGCAATGGCCCCATGCAACTGAGCCATTTGCAAAGGCGTCACGGAAAAGCCCTGACCGAAGGCTGCAGTGGCGGCTTCAATAGGATAGTCCAGAAATTGCTGCTTATCCTTAAACTGACCGGGAGTTTCAAAGGGCAGATCGGTGCCGGTAATTTGGCCAATCCCAATTTTCTTGAGGAAATTGTAGTAGGCTGACCGATTTACCCGCTGCATCACATGAACCATGCCCACGTTGCTGGAATATTCGAGGATGCCTGTAACAGAGAGGTTGCCATGACCTGAGTTGTCTGCATTATTAATCGGCCAGCCGCCAATAGTAATTTGGCCACTGTCGTGAAAGACGCTATCCGCTTTGATGGCATCGGATTCGAGTGCGATCGCAATATTGATCGGCTTAAAGGTCGAGCCCGGCTCATAAAGATCTGAAATCGCCCAGTTTTTGAAGAGTTCAGTATTCGCTTCAAAATAGCGCTGTGGATTAAAAGACGGCTCTGATGCTAACGCTTTTAGAGAACCATCTTCAACATCCATCACAATGACGGTGCCCCGTTTTGCGCGGTACTCGGCCATCTTCTTATGCAGCGCTTGCCGCGCCGATCGCTGGAGTCGCGTATCTAAGGTGAGCTTTAAGGTCAGGTCATTGGCATTGAGAGGCTCTAAGGGAAATCGATCCGGTAAGAGCTGTCCCCGACCATCCCGAGCCACAAGCAAGGGAATGGGACTGCCCTTCAGCAGCGGTTGCTGGCTATATTCAATCCCTGATTGACCTTGATTTTCGGTATTGACATATCCGACTAGGCCCGAAGTCAGTTCGGATTGGGGATAGATGCGCTGCCATTCCCGCGTAATTTCCAAGCCATCAACATAGAGATCATTGATTTTTTCGGCATCCGTTTCTGATAGGCGATATCCGATCGGAATGCCACTCTCGCCGGTTTTGAACAGTTCTGTTAGGGACTGGGGTGAGCGCTTCAGCACTGGTGCTAAAGCGTTGGCAATGTCCTCTGGTGATTTTTGAAACAAAAAAGGATGGGCAAACAGCCTAAAAACAGGCTCATCTCTAGCTAGGAGATTCCCTTGACTATCGACAATCGGATAGCGAAACGTACGCTCTGGTAGACTGCCGAGTTGTTGCTGTTGGGCTTTGGTCCGAAAAAAAGGTGCTGCACTCATTTGCAAATAGACTAAACGAGCTAGCAAGCCCAGAATGCCTCCAAACAGCACCAACCACACCAAAAACAACCGCAATCGCTGGTTCGGCACGCGATGGGGTTGTTTCGTTTGGAGGCGGGCTTTGATGGTCGCCCGACGGTCTTGTAATGGAGGAGAAGGAATGGGCATAAACGTGCAAAGAAGTTGGACTTAATAGCCAATGGGAGCAACATCAATAGCTGTGATCCCAGCGCGTTGAGGGGAAGCTGGTTGAGCAGGGCGCGCAGGAGCAGGTTCAAAAAAGACGGTCGTTTGAGAGCTTTTGGGGACAAAGCCTGCGGGATTACTTTCTAGATTTTCTGAAATTTGGTATTTGCGCTCTTCATTACGCGTGATCCAATGCCGCTGATCGCGCTGTAATTTCTCTAACTGTGTATACTGATTGCCCCAAGATTGTTGGGTATTCACCCGCCAGGCATAGAGCGGTAAGATTCCCAATACCGACATAATCAAGATGGGTGCGGACAGTTTGCGAAACACCATCAGCAAAATTAGCCAATTGGGAAATTGCGGTGAGCGCGTATCAAGGCGGTCCAAGAGGGGGGCAGGTCGAGCGCCTCGATGCTTTGGGGATGGATGAGGGCGGGCTGAAGGCGCAACCTTTTTCGGTCGAACAGGGATAACATTAGATCGCCGAGTTGTGGCCATAATCAACTCCTCAAGCCCAAGAAAAAGACGGGTAATGGGTGTGGGAACTCGGTTTTTAGGAGCTGCCACATGCATTATAAATGCATAAATTCACAAAAGTTTCCAGAATACTTATCTTTTGTTTACAGTTTGAGAGGATTAATTCGTAGACAGACAATTTGATTGGGGTTGTCATCCATCGAGCCTGATGGTCGCCCCCCTCCATCCTGTGTCAAGACGCACTCGTAGCCTCAACCCTTTCCGCAATCCGCAATTTAGCGGACCGAGATCGGCTATTTTGTGTTTTTTCCTGTTCGGATGCCACCAGCGGTTTTTTAGTGATCACTTGAAGTAATGGATGTTGGCGAAAGTGGTGTTTAACAATCCGATCTTCCAAGCTATGAAAACTAATAATGCCGATTCTGCCACCGGGTCTCAGCCAGGTCGGGGCTACCTCTATAAAGTCTGCCAAAACCTGTAATTCCTGATTGACGGCAATCCGTAGAGCTTGAAAGACTCGGGTTGCTGGGTGGATGCGACGGTGACGTCCTTTGCCAGCGGGCAGCGTAGACGCCACGATCTGTGCCAGATGAGTGGTGGTGGTTAGGGGACGTCTGGAGACAATTTTGCGGGCAATTCGTCGCGAAAATCGCTCTTCTCCATAGTGATAGAAGAGGTCGGCTAGCTCCCGTTCTGAATAGGTGTTGATAATCTGGGCCGCGGTGAGGGCCTGGCCCTGATCCATGCGCATATCTAAATCTGCTTCGTACCGAAAACTAAAGCCCCGTTCCGGGCGATCCAGTTGGGCAGAACTGACGCCTAAATCGGCAATAATGCCATCAAAGCGCAGATCGCCCGGATGATAGGCTGAAAAATTTCCGTGCCAAAACTGGATGCGATCGCACTCGTCTGCCAGCCTTGCCCGAGCGGCATCCAGTGCTTGAATATCTTGATCCAGGGCAATCACTTGCGCCCGCGGACAGTGCTCCAAAATCAGGGCGCTATGTCCTCCCCCCCCAACGGTGGCATCTAAATATAAGCCTTGTTCGCTAGTCAACACCCCTGCCATCAGTTCTTGACTCAAGACTGAAATATGCTCAAAAGGCACAGAATGAGGTGTCATAGATTCCTTTAGGTTCGACACGGTGTTGAAATGGGCACCAACCTCAGCTTCCAGATTGTAACGTTCCCCGTCCCTAAGACATAGACGGATATATCATTGCCCTTCAGGCCGTTGTATTGCTGGATCCGATCCTGTGAGCAAGTTCGCAAGAAGATGTAGCGCAAGAAATAATGCCAGATCCTGCGGTTGCGGCGAATAAGTGCTTGATTCAGTTCTCTCGATCAGCGGCACTAAACCTGGTGTGAGTGCGGTTAGTCGGGCTGTAGTCCTGTCGTCTCTGTCAGATCTGCAGACCACTGGGAAGCGTTGTTTCGGCGAGAACGAGTCAGATGGTTGAAAATCATCTGGCCAATCGCTTGGATCAGACTCCCTTCCACATCTTGGAATAAGGCCATATTCAACTGGAAGGCGAGATTCGCTTCATCCACAATTTGAGTGATCGCACTCTCATCTAAGGACAAGTGGTTTAAAGCTTGCCGATACTTAGCCTTAAAGGCTTTCGGATTCTGAATATCCTCAAACTCATAAAAGGCAATGCCGTGGCCTGGGGGAAGATTCATGCCTCGTTGTGCGAGCTTTTTCAGCAGTTGCCCGCCTGACAGATCTCCGAGATAACGGGTATAGCTATGGGCAATGAGGAGAATGGGATCTGCGATCGCAACCGCATGGATTCTTTCCACATAGCGCTGAGCAGCATCGGAAGGAGTAATCACCTCTTGCCAAGCATTCCCCCAATAGTAGCTCAGATCTTTTGCCAGACTACTTTTTCGGTGGAGTTCTGTAAAATATAAATGACTCAAAAGCGGATGGTGTTGCTGCGCGACCATCTCTTCTTCAAGAGCAGTATAGACAAAGTAAAAATCACTCAAAAGCTGGCGATAAGATGTTTTTTCCACCGCTCCTTTGAGGAAACAACGGATAAATCCCGCATTCTCTGCGAGGGAATGGGCCTGTTTGGTCCCGTCCTTGAGGCGATGTGCCAGCAAACTGCTCATCGATTTGCAGCCTTTAGTGTTGGAATCATTAAGGTTGGATAAGCGGTTTGAGGTGGAAGAGCGGATGTATCTATATGTAGCTTACACAAAGTTATGAATCTATTCTGCCCCATCAGTTACATAAAGTAGACAATTGGCAGAACAACAGAACAACGCATGCTCGTAAATAGCCGACGGATTCAGGTCCTCTCACCTATTGAGCCGTTGATAGTTCCCAGCGTTCGGCAGCATAACCCGAGTGATCTGGCCTGCCGTGAATTCTAAAAATTCTAGCGTTCGTTGCCCTTCTTTGAAGGGCAAGACTGTTGCCGATGTAGACCAGTGGTATCCGTCGAGCAAGACGTGTAACCATTGCAAGCATGTGCTGAAGTCATTGCCCTTGGACGTTAGGCGTTGTCCCAGTTGTCAGACGGTCAATGACTGGGATGGAGTACCAGGATATACAGTAATCGCGTTGGCGATCAGCGGCTCCCGCTTGGATATGAACATTAGTTAGCAGGTGCTGCCTGCGTGTCTGTCGTGCCAGGTGTAGGCACTGATGAAGGCTCGGTGGCTGGTGCAGCTGCGGGTGGCGCCAATGGGGTTGGTTCAGCTGTATCAGTCGGTGCAGTCGGAGCCTTTAAAGAGGGCTCTTCTGAATTGCTAGGTGGCGCTTGCAAAGGCTCAGGAGACTGTGCTGGACTGGAAGACGGTGGTTTCGGTACAGGCGGCTGAACTGCAGGTTGGGGAGAGAGGGGCGTCAGTTGAGGCGGATTAGGGAGCGGCGAGGGTGTGGGTTGCTCTACAGGGGCAGTAGGTGGTGACCCTGCGGGTGCCGCTGGACTCGGTGCCGGCGAGGGGACCTCTGGGCTGGGGGGGCTGGGTTTATCCTCAGAGAGGGGTGTAGGGCTGGCCGCAGGGGGCTCAGATGGCTTAGGCGTCTTTGGATCAAGTGTTGGTTCAGAAGAGGGGGTTGTGTCTTTCTGCTCGCAAGCTTTCTGAGAATACTTGATATCGAAGGGCAAAATAACCAGCTTACTAGCGTCATCTGCCGTGATTTTGTATTTCTGGGCTGCTGTTTTGACTGCTTGATCGAGGATAGGAGATTCAGTGGAGATCGTAATATCAGACACATATGGGGTTGCTTGTGGAGTCACCCAGATTCTGTACTCTGCTTTTCCTTCCAAGCGATCTTTACAAGCTGCTTTTGGATAATCGTAGGCAATGGTTCGGGTGACGGTTTCACCAGGAGGGGCTAGCTCTTTTCGTGTCGGTTGGACAGCGCCATTACTCGAATTCACCGAATTACTGTTTGCACCGCCCACGTTATCGGACAGGAGAGAAGCCGTATTATTGGCAACCGGGCCTGTGGGAGCCCCAGGGGAGGGTAAAGAGTTACTAACCCTAGGGTCGCCGGCCAGCGCAGGTAACCGATCAGCGCCATTGAGCCAATTCTCAAAGTCTTCATCACTGAGAGTCGGTCCATTGTTATCGGATTTTGGTGTGGTATTGGCAGATCCATTATTAGGGGGTGCCTGGGCCACAGAGTTAGGCGTAATGGGTGAAGAAGGTGTTTGGGGCGATATTTCAACTACAGAAGACGCAAAAGGGTCAAAGGCTGGATTAGGCGCACTAGGAGCACCAGCGCCAGGGAGGTCAGGCAAACCATCAGCCGAAGTGATATTGAGTGGTAAACCTGCAACGCCGGGAGCCGGTGGGGGAGCATCGGGATCGAAGGGTTGGTTAGAACGGGCAGGTTGATTGGGAGGGGTTTGTAACAGACTCACTACTCTCAGCTTTTTGGTCCTGATTTGTGGGTCAGTGGTGAGTTCAAAGGCTTGTCCAGCGTAGATGGCAAAGATACCGTGAGCAATCATGGACGCCATTAAGGCGATGTTGCCGGGTTGCTGCCAAGACTTCGAAAAACTGTTTTTAGATGAGCCGTTCATAGACACTGAGAAGAAAAAAGATGGAGAGCAGGACTGAGTATTCCAGTCGCTTGACTACAAGGATCTTACCGTTAAGACGAAGAAAGCAAGTGGTTGTTTCAGTTTTCGATCACGGTTAGCTTTGGTTATTTTGTTTATGATAACAACCCAGATCAGCAGCTTCGGGTAGGGTCGGGGCTAATCAAGAGGATTAGCGCTCTTGTCAAGGGTCCCAAAGGTGATTAGAGTTAAAATGATATAGACGCTGCTCTAATGCGTACATAAAGGAGTTATCACCGTGGTAGAACCTCTCTTAGCAGGTATTGTTCTGGGCCTAGTTCCTGTGACCCTGGCCGGATTGTTTGTCGCTGCATGGCAACAGTACAAGCGTGGAGAAGAGGTAGGCTAACGCTCTTCAGTCGGACTAAAGGTCAATTCATAAGAGTTGTTGCCTTAATACGTATTAGCGATGAGTGATAGAGAGACAAGCTTTGCTTGTCTCTCTAATTGTTTTTAGGTCACGTTTGGAATTAGCTGAGACCCTAATTCTTGTCTAGACTGCCATCCTTGCGTTTGGGTAAAAGCGCTTCAAAGCAGGCTAAACCCAACGTGGGGTTATAGGGTCGTGGCAGCTTGAACAAAGGTTAGCTTTGTATTGCCATACGTGCGTGTATGGCAAGTGGTCAGTTTTGCTGGCAACGATAATGTTTTTTTAGGGTGATGTTCTACAGCCAGTTCTCCCGTGGGTTTGAGGATGTGATGGGTTGCGATCGCAGCCAATACCCCCTCATATAAGCCACCATCATAGGGCGGATCGAAATAAATCAAATCAAAGGACTGGCCCGTCAGTTTCATCAGCCTTTTGATGACGTCTCCCCGCAGTACTTGGAAAGTTTGCGTGGGCTTCGCTACAGATTGCCAATTCTGGCGAATGATGCGGCAAGCCTCCCCAGTTTGTTCAATGCCATAAACGACTGCGGCCTCTCGACAGAGGGCTTCAGCCCCCATCGATCCACTGCCAGCACAGAGATCTAGCCAGTGACAACCCTGCAGGTGATGTTGCCAGCGATTAAACAGAGCCTCTCGCACCCGCGCAGTAGTCGGGCGAGTCTGTAAACCTGGCAAGGTTTTAATCTGACGGTTACCGTAAATTCTGACCATCAGTCTGGCGGTTCAACATAACCTTGGATATTTTCGGGGTCATATGCCCGCAGAATATTAGTGGCTTTGCGGGTCAGTGGTTCAGGACCTTTGACCACCACAATATATTTTCCGGCACTCAAACGATTGCGATACACCAGGGCATCTCCACTGCCGGTGGTTAAACCCGTCAACCCACCGGAGAACAGTCCGCCAAAGGCACCAAAAGAAGCGCCGAGCAGTCCACCCAGCACAACATTAATGACGGTGCCCATCCCTGAAAACAAGCGCACCCCTGTATATAACTCAAAGGTGGCCCCACACATGAATCCAATTGGAATCGAAAAGTTCATCAACCGTCGAGCTTGCTTGCGGGCAGGTTGCTTCGGGTCAATAAAGCCAAATTCATCGGCACTTTTATAGCCTCTTCCCAACAAAGACAGTTGGCTGAGTGGAATCCCGGCTTTTTCTAAATCGGTATAGGCTGCTTCTGCTTGAATTCGATCAGGAAGGACCGCAATTAAGTAATTCATGGGGGTCTAGAGGGCTGGAGTTACCAGCGTGGCCTGTACCTGCTCAACAAAATTAGCCAGAATTTGGAGCCCGAAGGTGGATGATTTTTCGGGGTGAAACTGGACCGCCATCAAGTTATCGTGGGCGATGGCGGCGGTAATGGTTTGGGTGCCGTGGGTAACGGTGGCGGCTTTAACGGTGGGGTCAACGGGGTCAACGTAATAGGAGTGGACGAAATAGACCCAAGGTTGGGCAGGAGAGTGTCGCCATAGGGGCAGGTCAGGCTGTTGATACTCCAGCTGGTTCCAACCCATATGAGGGATGGTAATACCGGGTTCGGATTGAAACCGCTTGACGGTGCCAGGAATAATGCCTAAGCCTGCTTCTGTCCCTTCTTCGCTGCCTTCGAACAAAATTTGAAGTCCTAAGCAAATACCGAGAAAGGGTTTACCGCTGGCGAGAATGTCTTGGATGACGGGGATAAGATGACGCGATCGCAAATGCCGCATGGCCGGATCAAAGGCACCCACCCCAGGCAAAACCACCGCATCCGCAGAGACCAAATCCTCTGGACGATCGCTGACAATTGTCTGTGCTCCGGCTTCTTGCAGTCCTTTACAGGCTGAATGCAGATTGCCCATATCGTAATCAATCACAGCGATGATCGGCATTCATCCGTTCCTTTCCCAGCTAGGCCACATCTCTACCTTATTACCTTATCGTTTTCTCTTCGTTTTCAGCGGGGCATCTCACCCTGATCTGGCATGGAGTTTGAGAAACATTATTGGGGAAACTGATGATTGCGCACCTCGTCGCAATATTGTTGCACTGTTTCTATGATCGATTGCCGCAGATTCCCATAGGATTTGGCAAAGGGGGGCTGCCAATCGGATAACCCCAGCATGTCTGCCGTGACCAGCACTTGGCCATCACAGGCGGAACCTGCGCCAATCCCAATGGTGGGGATGGTGAGCGTTTGCGTAATCTTGGCCGCCAGAGGCGTTGGCATATGCTCAAGAACGATGGCAAAGGCACCAGCCTGTTCCAAAGCAATGGCTTCTTGTAGAATCCGGTCTGCATCGACTTCGGAAGTGCCTTGACGGCGATAACCGCTGAACTGATGGACAGACTGGGGCGTTAAACCGACATGGCCCATCACCGGAATCCCCCGGTTCACCAAGAAGCGGACCGTTTCGACCATATCCGGGTATCCGCCTTCCACTTTGACCGCTGCAACCCCTGCTTGCTGTAACAAGGTTCCTGCACTTTTCAGCGCCTGTTGGGGGCTTTCTTGGTAGCTCATAAATGGCAAATCACAGACCACAAGGGCATGATTGACACCTCGGGTAACCGCTTGGGCGTGATAGAGCATTTCTTCTAGGGTGAGAGACAGCGTGGTTGAGTAACCTAGGGCAACCATCGCCAATGAGTCTCCCACCAAGACCACATCAACACCGGCTTGATCGATGAGGGTGGCTAGAGCAAAGTCCCAAGCTGTCAGTACGGATATCGGCCGACCTTGCTGTTTCAACTGTCGCAATTGATGAATGGTTACAGCCATACCCGGCTCCTTGCTTGTCTCTCCCTTCAGGATAAAGGGTCTGCAATACACCGACCGGTAGGGGATCCTGACTTGCGATTGCTTCACCCGTCTGAGTTGACCCCTATCAACACAAGCTAAAGAAAAAATTTAATTTGACTGTTTCATTCTGCAGAGACAAAACAGCGGCAATTCTGTTGATTAAAATAGAACTATCTGGGGAAGATTCGATTGATTTTTTAAAACTAAAACGGGTAGATGAACGCAAGTCTTTAACTTAAGAGAGACAGTCGTTTAGTGGGTTTACCCATTGATAAAGAGAGCTAAAACGATGTTTAAATCAACGTTGGTTTACATAACGGCCTTCACAGTGTTGATTAGCATAGGAGGAGAATATGCTAAAGCGCAACAACGGCAACAAGAGGGGCAGATCTCACCTAAAGCGGGTGATGCACAAGTCTTAGGTGTACAAGAAGTAGGGCTGCGCTCTTGGCAGCCTCAGCCCAAGCAGCTGCCTGAACCACAGGAGATTAATGTCGGTTTGCCACCGCAAGTCAAGCTCACACCAGGGCCGGAAAAGCCAGGAGGTGTTCCTGACAACGAGGATCATGACGGTATTCAAGTCAAGGTTTTAAATCCTTAATGGACCCAGCTTTTGGGTGTACTTCCTCGTCTTTTGCTATTCAAAAACATCAGCCCTTTAGCTATTCGCTAAAGGGCTGATGACTCAAGGCTTAAATAGACTTAAAACCTAAGTTTAAGGAGCCAAGGCGTTACCGCGGATCAAGCTACCGATAGTTTTAGCGGTAATCTTGATTTGCTTGATGGGATTCATGGGAACCACCGTCTTATACAAATAACTGTCGAAGGTCATTTGTTGGACGTCTTCATCGGCACACATTTCCACAAACGCTTCTCGAGTGGCATCGGAGCGATAGAAGACCCGCTGCAAAATATCGAGAACCTTATAGGTCATGCCGTAGGCTTTATCCCAACGCTTGAGATAAATCTTGAGTTCATCTTCGGTGGGAACGCGTTGACCATTGTTGGAAAACTCAACGATGGTTTCGGCACACATCCGAGCAGACTTGGCGGCAAAATAGATGCCTTCGCCAGAAGACTTGGTGACCGTACCGGCAGCGTCACCGACTAGGGCAACCCGACCGACGACCCGGCGAGGACGAGGATGCTCAGGAATGGGGTGTGCTTCCACTTTGATAATTTCACCCCCGACGAGGCGATGGGCCGCACGAGCACGAATTCCAGCCTGAAGCTTCTTGATGTCGGCTTGATTGACCTTCATGGTGCCAGTGCCAACCGCAACGTGATCGTATTTGGGGAAGACCCAAGCGTAAAAGTCAGTGGAGACATCGTCGCCGACGTACATTTCGGCACGATCTTGGTAGTACTCCATGTATTCATCCGGAAGGCGAATGCGCTCCTGGAATGCGATCGCATAGTTGTAGTCGCCCGCTTTGATCTCTTTGGCGATTCTGGAGTTAGCGCCATCTGCACCAATCACCAGATCGACTTGGAGCGTTTTCATGACGCCTTCGGCCCGACCGCCTGTTAAGTCAGCGTAATGAATCGTGTAAGGCTGATTGGCCCCTGTGGGGAAATCTAGCTTGTTGACCGTACCATTGATCAACTTCGCACCTAATTTAGCGGCGCGATCGCGCATAAAACCGTCTAACACTTCTCGACGGCACATGCCGATATATTCGCCCTCATTTTTGATATTGATATCGACCTCAATGTTAGACGGAGAGATCATTCTCATCTTTCTAACTTGTCGGTCAATAATCTCAAGGGGGAGATCAAATTCATCCACCATGCATAGCGGAATTGCACCACCACAAGGTTTGGCGTTATCTAATTTACGCTCAAACAAATAAGTCTCAATACCAGCCTTTACCAGCGTTTCTGCTGCTGATGAACCG
>NZ_JANQOY010000018.1 GCF_028285565.1 Acaryochloris sp. IP29b_bin.148 | reverse complement strand
ACTTGATTGCAGCCATCTATAACTACGAACTATCTCTGGCAGCTTAAGGCGTGGAAGCTGCCCGTAACACATCATGAAATGAATTATGCAAGAGGTCTAATAACCATCTCAAAAATTTTATATTTCGATCGTTATCAAATAGCTTCTCTACCCTGAACTCAAGAATGATTCGCTGTTCTCTGATTTAAGACTGATCAGGATTTTGTGTATCGCAAATTTGAATCAACGGATCTATATCATTTCAGAGCTTGCTTACACATTAATCGCGCCGAGGAATTCGAGCATTTCTTGCTGGGGAAGAGTTAACCCCTGACAGTTGGAAATATTTAAGCCTTCACAGAGGCGATCGGCCCGCCACGTCTCCCGGCACGTTCCGGTCTGCACATCCCATAATCTGAGTTCTAAATCGCTGCTTCCTGTCACTAAGGTTTGACCATCGGGGCTAAACTCAACAGCCGTAGACCAACTCGGATGTCCAGATAGCTTAGCCAGGCATTGCCCTGTTTTCACTGACCATAATCGGGCCGTTTCATCTTTGCTACAGCTGGCCACGGTTTGGCCATCGGGGCTAAAGGCGACCCCCATCACCCAGTCCGTATGGTCTGTGAGGACATGGAGGCATTCCCCAGCGTCCACATCCCAGATTCGGAGGGTCTGATCGGCTCCACCTGTGACAATACGATCGCCCTGGGGACTCCAGGCCACATACCAAGCCCAAAACTGATGCCCGACCAAGGTTTGGGATAAGGTGGCAGATGGCACATCATAAATCTGTACATTGGCATCAAAGGAACCAATGGCGATCTTCTGACCATCCGGGCTCCAGCTTAAGCCACTGACAAAATGTTCGGGGATGGTTTGCAAGACCTGCCCCTGGGTTATATCCCAGAGTCGCCAGGAGCCATCCCAACTGCCACTCGCAAGCCATTGGCCATCTGGACTAAAGGCCAAGGCCGCAATCGTCGCGCCATGTCCAGACAATACGCGCAAGACTCCTTTGGTGGCGACATCCCACAGTCGAATTTGCTGATCATTGCCCGCGCTCGCTAGAAGATGCCCCTGAGGATGAAAGGCGAGCCCATAGACCCAGCCCTGATGTTGCCAGTAGGTTTGATAGGTGCCTGTTTCTACTTGCCAAAATCGAATCGCGCCATCCGTATTGCCACTCACTATCGTTTTGCTATCAGGACTATAACGAATGCACAAGGTACCGTTAATTTGCGCTTGCCAGGATTGTAGGGCTTGCCCCGTAGTTAAGTCCCATAGCCGAATCACGGGTTCATCGCCTCCACTGACTAGGAGGTCTCCTTGGGGATGACAGGACACACTATTGATGCAGCTATGATGTCCGAGCAGGCGACGCTGGCAGACGCCTGTGTCTAAATCGGTCATACAGATAACACCATCCAGTCCAGCACTGACGACGACAGGGCGATTGGGCAGAAACGATGCAGAAAAGATGGCCTGAGTATGGGGAGTGAGAACTTGGATGCATTGACCAGAACTGACTTTCCAGATACGGAGAGTGCGATCGCATCCCCCACTCACTAACCACTGACCATCCTCACTAAAAGCCACCGTCCGCAGCCAATCCGTATGGCCCTTGAGGGTGCGCAGACAGCGGCCCGTCTCTAGGTCCCACAATTTAACGGTGGCGTCATGGCTGGCACTGGCGAGGGTGTGTCCCTCGGGGCTAAGGGCGATTTCCCAGATTCCCTGCTCATGACCTGAGATGGTTTGTAGACAGTCTCCCGTTTGTAGATTCCAAATGCGCCAAGTCCGATCTTCCCCAGCGCTGATCAGCCGCTGACTGTCGGGATGCATGACTACCGAACGAACGCAGTCGGTATGCCCCGTGAAGATGCTTAGGCATTGTCCTGTGTCCACCTGCCAGAGCCGAATGGTTTGATCCTCG
Organism: Acaryochloris sp. IP29b_bin.148; assembly: GCF_028285565.1. Lineage (GTDB taxonomy): Bacteria > Cyanobacteriota > Cyanobacteriia > Thermosynechococcales > Thermosynechococcaceae > Acaryochloris. The sequence continues at coordinate 33,377 of NZ_JANQOY010000018.1, read as the reverse complement.
CTAGCGCTGGCGAGGACGGAGCCATCGACACTAAAAGCCACGGACCATACATTATTTTGATGACCTTTAAAGATGCCGATAGCTTGGCTACCTTGCTTCGGATTTTGCACGTCCCACAGCATAATCACGTTGGCAAAATGTCCCGTTGCCAATCGTTCTCCTTTTGGATCAAAGGCGGTGGTGGCGACATGGGGAAAGGCGGTGGCAAAGACCGTATTTTTGAGGTCGGCTCCGGTCATATTGACCTTCATCAGGGCCGTGTCCCGGAGATCAGCTTGCCAGAGGGTGAGGTGTGACAGATCAATGCTGGTTAAGTCCACCTGTAACTGCACTAGTAGATTCAGGCAATTCCCAGCGGCATAATCTTTGCAGTGCGCAAGGTCTTTTAATCGATTCCGCAACTGGGCTTCGATGGCTACTGTAGAGTGCAGCTCCGACAAAAGCAGATCAATCACGGGTTGGAGGATAATCTGGCGCTGGCTATGGCGGATACTATCTTTGGCCTGGGCTTTCAGCAGGGCATGACTCTGTAAACGGGAAGGTTCTGCCCCCTGTAGTTGCAAAATATTGTTGCCGATTTCCTCGATGAGTCGCTGAGTCACATATTCCATCAACACGGGCTGCAAGGTGAATTGAGGTAACTCAGTACCCAACTTAATCACTACGCATAAGGATCGCCGCCGTAGGGCCTCCATCGCTTCCAGTAATTTGGGCATCGCCACAGGAAACACCAGGTCATGGCGTAGATCTGCCAAGGTCAGGGGAGCACGATTAATGGCTAGCCAATACATCACATCCTGTTCGAGAGGAGATAGGCGCTGAAACTGCTGATCGAGAAGGATGCGTAGGCCGTTAAAAACGGTGATGCCTTCCGCTAAAAAGGCGTGAACGTCTCCAGCAAAAATATCCTGAATGGCCGTGGCGACAATCTTAAGGCCTAAAGGGTGACCTTCGTAAAACTGGATCAGCGTTTGAAAGGCATCCGTATCCCCCGTTAGTCCTTTTTGGGTCAGTAAGGGTAAGGCTTTTTCCGGCTCCAGTCCGGCCATAGCTAAAGCTCGGACGGTGGGGCCTTCAAGTTCAGCGAGGGTAGCGGGCTTCTCGCGGCTGGTGATGATCAGGCAGCTTTGGTGAGGGGTTTCACCGAGCGATCGCAACAGGGTTTCATAGCCTTGATAGTTCGGTTTATGGTGACCTGCTTGGGGGTGAGCCTTGTCAGCGCCACTCTCCAGTAGCGTCTCCCAGTTATCCAACACCAGTAAACAGCGATGCTGCCGCAGGTAGGACATTAATTGCGATAGCAGGGTTTGGGGTAGGCTAATGCGGGTCAGTTCTGGATCCAGGGATTGCAAAATATCCACTAGCAAATCTTCGATCTTGGGACCATGACGAACCGAGCGCCAAACGACCGCTTCAAACTCAGGGTGCAAATGTTTAACCAGCTTTACCGACAGGGAGGTTTTGCCGATGCCGCCAATACCTAACAGGGCCACAAGCTGACAGCGTTCAGTGCCCAGCCACTGGCTAAGGGTGGCGAGTTCTTGAATGCGGCCATAGAAGTTGGAGATATCGACCGCTTCTCCTAAATCCAAGTGGTGATCTGCGGATGCCGAATTTGCTAGGGCTTTGTCTGGACTGGGCTTGGCTTCAGGACGGCGAAAGTCTTCGGCTTGCAGCGGTAACTCAAAGGCATTAAAGAATAACGATAGGGTGCGTTTATCTAGCCCCACTTCTCCATCCAGGACTTTGGCCACGGTTTTGGCGTCGAGCTGGGTGCGATCGCTGAGATCTTGTAGGGTATAGCGAACATCCTGGTTATTCTGGGCTTCGCTGTCCTGAATGGCGGCTCGTAACCGCTCTAAGCCAATGCTGGTTAGAACAACGCCTCGTCTTCGCCTTTGCGGTGATTGCGGCATTTGCGATCGCACATTCCCTTCCAACACCAGGGTATACCCATTCACTGGGTTGTGGTTTGCGCTATCTCAAAGTCAACCGGATAGCCAATTTTGTTATATCTGCTTGCAGATCGGAAAACAGTCCCTGAGGATTCAACCGCTGAACCATAGTCAGCATGAGAGGCAAGGGTCATAATTTCAGCTTTTTGGGCGTGCAGAAATTTTAAGGAAAAGACAACCCATTGATCCAAATAAACATGCGCCAAGAGTACCTGGCACAATAATCATGGCAATTGTAAACAGCGGAAATCCGATGGTAAAGGCATAAATATACCCCCAACCACCAACACATGACTGTGCATCGGGCTGGCATGTGAAAAATGCAATGCTGTCTCCAGGAAGATCAACCAGCAGCCAACCCAATACCCTCGCAATAGGGGCGAGTAAAGGGCGAATCGGGCTATGAAGATTTCCACCTAATACATATGCAAAGCCCAGTGCCATACCTAGTGTGTCTCCTATGCAACTCGCATAGAGAATGAGCCGATTCTTGAAGGCAGCACCTAACAATGGAATTTTTTGAGCCATCGGTTGCAGTTGTGACACTATCTTCCCATCAAAATATCAGGGTGCTACTTGAGATTGTTGTTACTGGATAAATGGGGATGAGAGCTTCATACAGGTGATAAAGCCTCTTGGTCATAGGTTGAAATTGAAGGATCAAAATTCTTCATTACCGTAGCAAGAAAGCTAGATTCTGAGAGAGATGGGTTGTATGACTGAACCTTGTGAACTCTGTTCTGAGTAATATTCTTCTATCGATAACGCATGAACCGTAAACCTATCCCACCCGGCTATGTTATTCGGCCATTTACTAAAGCTGAGTATCAATCTCATCATCGCAAGATTCTCAAACAATGTTTCATCGGTTTGATATTTTCAGGCGTAGTCTTGGTGTTAGGACTATTGCTCACTAAGCGTTCTATGGAAATGTTGTTGGCGGGCAAGTGGGAGCCAATCAGTCTGACGATAGGAGTTAGCATGCTAGCCAGTAGTGCTCCCTTAGTCGGATTGCTTTGCAATACCATTTGGTTGAGAACAAGACATTACTTGGATACCAAAGCTTGGATCCTTCATTCAAATAATCTAATTGTAGGAACCTTGGAACTCTGCCCCAAGGCTGGCGCGTGTATCTTAGCCAATATTTATATCAACCCTAAATATCGTCGCCAAGGTTTGGGGTGTGCTCTGATTCAACAGGCAGCTCAAGATGTTCAACAGAAGATTTATGTTAGTTGTGCAAAAGGCTTAATTCCTTTCTACACTCGCTGTGGTTTCGTGCGTTTCTCGAAGGCTCAAGTGCCTAAACCACTCCGTCAATATATGTTCGTTTTATCCCAGTCAAGGAGCTAACTGTTTTTCAATCTATGAAGGCTATTGACGTTTTTGTTGTCCGCATACTTCTTGCCGATAGAACTAAAATTTTATCGCATAAAACATGAGGTGCTTGGGTAAGATAATTATATGTTTTTTATTGTATTGTACTTTTATTTTATCTATGTCGAGGTTTGTAGTGATGCAATAATTTTAAAAAAATCTATATTCTACATGCCGTTTTTTGCTAGACCTCAGTAATATCCCTTAGTGTCTATATCTTTCACTATGATACTCTTCAGGCTTGAACAGTCTTCTTGGCACAAGGTTCTTATGTTAATCATTGTCTAGCTCCCTCTAAAGCAAGGGCAGTCATGTTTAGAGGCAACCATCGTTGAAATTACTGATCATTATTGAAAGTCATAGGGAACCCTGCTGCTCTCCATCATTAATTCTCTAAAAAACAATAAATTCAAGAAGAAATACTGAGTGAAATTTTCTTGTCTTGAATTAAATTATGTCTATAGAGTAATTACATATGATGATGTCTGCTTTTTGCTAAGGGATGCCTTTTTATTTTTGAATGTGGATAGATGGGCAATGCCATAGTTCTTGTGTAGTGATATCTATTTACATGTTGATTGCAATTGCTATAAATGCACAAGGATAAGGTCAATGTCCCTCATACTGATAGAAAATTTTGCTGCGAATCCTGATTGGTCGAGAGTCTCAGTACGGCAGTTAAACCGTGCCCAAGAACTAGTTGCCCTGATTCAATCTCAGTCAAATGTATTGCGTAACCAGCAGAGTGAAGACTATTACGGTTGGATTGTAGAGCTGAAAAAGCTGCTGGATACCTAAGTCCTGTTGGTACAGAAATATTGCAAATTTTCGAGAGCAAAGATGGAGCTACCCTTGTTGTATCCATTTATCCTCAAAGATGCCTGAGAAGGTGGCAATTGCTTTGCTTGCAAAGTCCCTTGAGAATAATCCTGATCAAAACTAACTATGAGCTGTTCAATTAGAACTATTTCTAGTAGCCTAAATGTTTTTGATTGTCATCTGAGAAGAGATGTTCTGCTCTATAATCGCATTAAATTATAGAGTAGCTATTATGACACCTATTCAAAGATCTGCTTCTCCACCCCCCCAATTAAATGCCAAGCTTTTGGAAGATAGTTTTGATAAGGTTAGACCCCATGCAGACGCTTTTTCCGTCAAATTCTATGAAAATTTGTTTGCTGACTATCCTGCGGCAAAACCCTTATTCGCGAATACAAGTATTGAAAAACAAGGGAGTAAGCTCTTTTCTTCCTTAGTTTTAGTGATCTCTAATATCAAATACCCCGAAGGATTGGCTACAGATCTGCAAGGATTAGGAGCCCGTCATGTTGAATATGGTGCCCTTCCTGAACATTACCCTTTGGTTGGCCAGACACTGCTTAAAACCTTAAGCCAATTCTTGAAAGAAGACTGGACGACAGAGCTACAGAATACTTGGGCAGATGCTTATGCCATCATTACAGAAATGATGCTAGAGGGGGCAGACTACGCGCCCCAAGACATTCAGTTAAATTCTGCAGTGTCGTCAGAACCTGCACAGCCTACAGCAGATATAGAGCAACTGACGGCAGAAGGATTGCAAGTTTTTCCCATACTGACTGGTGTTTTGGGTATTCTAGGCACTATTGCCCTGATTGTGATCTTAATTTAAGGTAGTCCGCCAGATGGCAAGCTAGAAAGACATCATGAAAACACTCACCTACTATGTGGCCTGTAGTGTAGATGGGTATATTGCTCATACCAATGGCTCCCACGCTGGTTTTTCCCAGGATCCTGACTATTTTTCTGATCTCTTCGCCACTTTCCCGGAAACCGTTCCATCCCATTTACGAGATGCAATGGGTATCCAGGCTGAGAACCAATGGTTTGATACTGTGCTAATGGGACGCCATACCTATGAGATCGGTTTAAAGGAAGGGGTCACGAGTCCCTACTCACATATGGAGCAGTATCTGTTTTCTCGCAGCGTGCCGGAAAGCCCCGACAGAAATGTCAACTTGGTTGCAGAACATGCAATCGAACGAGTCAAGACGCTCAAGGACGGATCAGGTAAAGGGATTTGGCTCTGTGGAGGGGCTGAGCTTGCCGCCTCCCTGTTTGCCCACCACCTTATTGATCAACTCATTCTCAAAATCAATCCCTTTTTAATGGGAGCGGGTATTCCACTGTTTGCGGGCGAGATTCAGCAAACCGCTTTGGAACTGACTAACCGTAAGATTTACGACAATGGTGTCTCGCTACTGTACTACACCGTGCAGTGATGGACGAGTGGTTCTCCAATGCTGAGACTCGGCTATTTTTCCCCAACTAAGACTTTGCGAGTATCGGTAATGTTCTGAATTATGTTCCCTTTTATTTTTTAAAAAAGAGTCTGAACTCGTTTTGCTGGCTAGAATTCTTGCCCAGACTTGACATGGTTCGCGATCACATCGTTTTTTTAAGTTCTTGATTAGGCTTCCGATCTTCCCTGGAGAGATCTGCTGAGGAGCGCGATAGTGCAAGCATGAAATCCATTGGAGAAAACTATCATGTTTGCACCACTTGTTGTCCAATTAGACCATGCCCTGGGTCATCAACGTTTTATACGACTACGAGGAAAAGCCATTGCGGCTCATACCCAAATCATTAATCAGTTCTGTGATTCTGTGGGTTTAGAGCGGCCTTGTCGCCAGCACCTAATCAAAGTTGCCCATCATAACGGGCGAAAGTTGGGGTTACTCGCCTAGTTACTGTGATATCCATCACCCGGTTTATCCAAGCTAATCACAATCTGAATTGCAGCAGATCACGGCTGTTCCCCTTTATCCAATCCAGCATAGATAGCATCAAGCTCAACCCTCCTCTGAACCTGGGATTCTGTTATGAATCGGCAAACTCGACTGCTTCAATATCTCCAAGATGATCTGGCGCTACCCCAGGATGCTCTCTCTTTAGCCAATCGATTTCAAGACCGAACGGCGACTCAGATTCCGATTATCCTCTGGCAATATGGCTTGCTCAACATCGAGCAACTTGGCCAAATCTATGATTGGTTAGCATCCGTCTAAATGGATAATCCTAAACCCTTTAACTATAAATCGACTCGCTATTTCAGGCCTGCCAATAGTGTTCTGTAGATTCGCAATCCAGCTCCTCCGTATATTTACGATTGTTTTCTGCTATAGAGGCTTGCAACAATAAATATGTCCCTGAATGACTCTTCAGATGTTTATTCTGAATGCATTCTCTCTTGATTTCATCGCTACTCTCTTCACCTCAATATCGGTTGTTTGATCTTCCTATAAACATTTGCACAGTTTGATTGGTAACTTGCATATTGATTCCCACAATTCCTCTGTTTGCAGAATCGTTTGATAATGGATGCCGAAAAATTAATCAGGTTCAGCCCTCTAAATGTTCTGCCTCACCATCAACGCCTGTTGAGTGGGTTAGTCTGCGGCTTAGATCTATTCGTCATCCTGGGTCTTCTCTGGATGACGGCTTTTGCCGTTGACTCTGTGAGTGCAGATGGACTGATGGTTCTTAGTACTCTCCTAGTCCTGATTGTGCCGACGATCTTTCAAAGGATAGGACGCTATACTTTTCAACCCGCTATTCCTCCGAAGTTAGACTATACAAGGATTTGGCTAGGATGGGGACTGGTCATCGCTGTCGTACTGTTTCTGGGATATATGAGCCACATTGTCTATGTTCCCAGCCGAGTCGTTCGCCTTTGGTTTGTTTTATCCCCCTTGGGCCTTGCCCTCCTCAATCCCGTCATCAGCGGTCCTTTACAGCAACGCATATCAGGAGATTATAGCCGGACCGCCATCATCGCTGGCACCGGAGACATGAGCCAACGTGTGGCCGATCAGCTTTGCCAAAGCCCTAAGTCGGGTATCAAGTTCTGTGGATATTTTGCCGATAGAAAGACTGACCCTGAAGCTTGCCGGCCTTTAATTGGCTATTTAGATGAACTGCCTGATTTTGTTCGCCGTTCTCGCATTGATGTGGTTTACATCACCCTACCACTGGGCGAAGAAGCGGTCATCTCCGACCTGATTTTGGCATTACAAGATACAACGGCCTGCGTCTATTTCGTCCCCAATTTGATGATGCTGAATTTGATGCAGGCTCGGGTGCATAATCTCAATGGACTGCCCATGATTGCGGTGTGGGAAGTGCCGTTTTCTCAGGTACAAGCCTGGGTCAAGCGCGGTATTGATTTTGCGATCGCAGCCCTGATCTCCATCGCCATTTCTCCCTTGATGATTCTGATTGCGATCGCAGTCAAGCTGTCTTCTCCTGGCCCCGTTCTATTCAAACAGCAGCGTTATGGCCTCAATGGTGACAATATTATTGTCTACAAGTTTCGCTCCATGCGAGTAATGGAAGATGGCGAAAAAGTTACCCAAGCCACCCAAGGCGATTCGCGTGTGACCCAGGTGGGCGCTTTTCTCCGGCGTACGTCTCTCGATGAGCTGCCGCAATTTATTAACGTGTTGCAGGGTCGCATGAGCTTAGTGGGTCCCCGCCCCCATGCCGTTGCCCATAACGAACATTATCGAAAATTGATTCAGGGTTATATGCTCCGTCATAAGGTCAAACCTGGGATTACGGGTTGGGCACAGGTGAACGGCTACCGAGGCGAAACTGCAACTCTGGACAAAATGGAAAAGCGGGTGGAATACGATATCCACTACTTGAACCATTGGTCCCTGTGGCTCGATATTAAAATTTTGCTGCGCACAGCTCTCGTCTTCTTTAATCACCAAAACGCTTACTAGCTCTGTTAAGTTTTGCTGTAAATCGTTCCGGCAGACCAACACCTGCGTTAAGCTTGCACCCAAAAATGCTCGCGACTAATCTTGCTTTATCCCTAAGCAAAATTTGAGTTAGAGTATACCTTTTGCAGATTTGGGTTAGTGACCGTTAACTGCCCCATCTCATTCCGATTTCGCAAGTACTAATCAAACAGGCAGAGTGATGAGCACGTTAGCCAATCGCTACAAAATTATCAAGAATCTCGGCGCGGGTGGGTTTAGCCAAGTCTATTTGGCGAAGGATTTACAACGAGACGATCACCGCCGCTGTGTCATTAAAAAGCTACAGCCCAAATCCGACGACCCCTTTACGGTCAGAACGTCTCGGCGTTTGTTTAAAACAGAAGTCAAGGTGCTCCAGAAGTTGGGCAACCATGACCGGATTCCCCAGCTCTATGTCTCCTTTGAAGAGGATCGGCAGTTTTATTTAGTCGAGCAATATATTACTGGCCAGGGGCTGAGTCGGGAGTTGACTTGGTGGCACTGGACCGAAGCCAAAACCGTGGCTTTTTTGCAGGACATTTTGGAAACCTTGGCCTTTGTCCATCGCAAGCAGATCATCCATCGGGATATTAAACCTGAAAATTTGATTCGATGCGATCGCGATCAGCGGATCGTTCTGATTGATTTTGGGTCTGTTAAAAATCGTCAGCCAGCCGACCATACGGCTATTGTAGGCACCCAAGGCTATATGCCTCCTGAGCAACTCTTGGGCAATCCGCGCTTCAATAGCGATGTGTACGCTGTCGGCATGATTGCCCTCCGCGGTCTCACAGGCATTGACCCGGCTAAAACGGCCTTTCCCAAAGATCCCGATACGGGTGAGTTTATCTGGCAGCATAAAACGGACGTTAGTCCTGAACTGGCCCATGTGCTTAGCACCATGGTCTGCCAGGATTATCGACATCGTTACCCTTCTGCCCAAGAAGCCTTACAAGCTGTCAGTCAACTGAGCGAAGCGCCCACTCCCAGTCGGCGACGTCTACTGCAAGCGGCAGGCTTCAGCATCATGGGCTTATTGGGAACGGGCATGGCTTATCCCGCTCTCAGCCAGGAACTTCCCAATCGCAAGTTGTCCTCTCCCTCTCCGACGGTCGCATCAACACCAGAGAATGCCCTTCCGCAAGAGCCAAGTCCCTCTGCGGAAAGCCTCTCTAAGACGACCAAAGCTGCCCCGCTGAAAGAGAAAGAATTACCGGCTACACCTACCTTGGCTACTGCCCCCCAGCGCCTTAACAAGCAAGAATTGCTGCGTCGATATGGGTCTTATAACGAGTGCCGCAAAGTTGCGAAAGCCAATGGGATTAAATTCAGCACCACGCCTACCTGGGATAAGTTAGTCTATGCCTTTAGCTATTCCGAGGCCCTGCAGCACATGAGCCAGGTGTATCTCAAGACCTATCCCAACCCCTCTCTAGCGGGTATCATCGTTGAACTGGCGTTATAGGGCTGAACAAACGACCCGAAATCCCACATCATAGGTGAGGAAACTAGACACGTTATAACTGCGATACGCTGATCGACAGGTACTCGGGGTGGCAGACATGGAGCCACCTCGTAACACTCGGCGCGACTGTCCTGCTTCGATCCAAGCCTTGCCATCGGTCGGTGCCCCTTGATAGTTGGTATGCCAAGTATCCTGACACCACTCACTCACATTGCCATGCATCTCATGGAGGCCAAAGGCATTCGCCGGAAAACTCCCGACACTCACTGTTTTTTTGCGGTACTGACCTCTGGGGCCTTCTCCATAAGCATAGACCCCCCAGTAATTCGCTAACTCCGGTGTAATCGTGTCTCCCGTATGAAACGGCGTTGTCGTACCTGCTCGACAGGCATACTCCCACTCGGCCTCACTCGGTAAACGATAATCTCGTCCCGTTTGCTGAGACAGTCTTTGACAAAACGCAACGGCATCTTCCCAAGACACATTATCTACAGGCCGACTCAAGGCCTTGTCTCTAGAAGGGTTCGAACCCATAATCGCCTGCCACTGAGCCTGGGTGACTTCAAATTTGCCCATCGAAAATGCTGGGACAGTGACCTGGTGTTGGGGGCCTTCACCGATCTCTCGGTTGAGTTCTTGAGGAGAAGCGCCCATTGTGAAGGTTCCACCTGGGATGCCCACCATCTCCAGAATGACCTCGTTTCCCAGCACTTCCTGAAACGCAGGGGCTGTCCCTTGGGCCTGCTTCACTATCTGTCCTTGAGTATTCACTTGTACATAGGCAAAGCTGGACGTGTCCAATGTTGATGGCCCATCTGGCGAGGGGGCGGAGGTTTTCTGCAGCGCGAACAGTGCAATTGCCGTTTCAATCGGGATAGCGAGGTTAAACCCTGACTTCACCGCAACATCACCTACCCTTTGACCTTCTGCACGCCCATGGATTCCAGTGAGTTGGCCCGCTCGATTCAAGACAGGGCCGCCGCTCATACCAGTCTGGGTGACTGCGGTATAAGCAATACCATAGCCTTCGGCTTGCGGCCCAATAGAGGTCACCTGTCCGGGGGAAATGGTATATCGAGGTTGAGTGATCGCCAGTCCCGGTAGGGGAAATCCCGCCACAAACACTTCATCCAGCTCTCCTAAGGCATTGGGGGGCGCTAGCTTTGCAACCCCATAACGCGTGGAGCTTTGAAAAGAGGCCAAGGCCAGATCCACGTGCTCTCCTGACTGCACAGCGGCGGTATCAATCGGATGCTGCTGGCCATCAAAGGTTTCGACGTAGGCTTCTTCTCCAGGATGGGTATCTTTGAAGACATGGCCTGCCGTTAAGACATCGTAAGTATTTCCCCTCTTTTGCACCAAGACTCCTGAGCCTAAGGTTCCTTGGGTGACGACCCGAACGGTAATTTTCTTCGCTAATGCCCGCAGGGTACGGCGATTCTGAGCTAGCACAGCGCTTTGCCCCCCGCCCACAGCTAGCAAAGTCCCAACAAAATATAGCAGCTCTCTTCTTTTGATGCCCATATCACCGTAATCAGCATTGGATAAATAACCCTAAATCTCACTGCTGCAGTTTTGCAGAGGAGAGTTTATCAACCCGATGGAGTGAAACCATGCAGTTGGACAGGATCTCAGTAAAAACTAGCAAATTTTCTTTTTTTATACTTTATAAAACCCATAGAATTCCAAACTAAAAATACGTAAGATTACTGAAGCCTGAGAACCGCATAGAGCGGTATAAGTGTGTTAGAGCTGATGAATTCAGTGAGTCTTAAAGTGTTTGTATCTCTTACCTACGTGAAAGTTATGCTAGCTCGACCACCATTGAGACTATACCTTTCTTCTTGATTTGTAGAAGGAGCAGCGACTTTATCAATCAGCTCTTATCTGCACCTTCCTGATCAGCTTCAAAATAAGGCTGATGTCTGCCCGATAAATGATTGATTCTTTTGGCAAGGGGTTCTTAGAGAAATGTACACTGCTCACCTCAACATTTTGATGATCGATGATAGTGAGCAGGATGTAGCCATTATCCGCGAACTGCTGGGTGTGAATCCTGACTATCCCGTTGATATTATCCATTGTCCAACCTTAGCAGTGGGGCTAGAGCAGCTCCAGTCCGGACCATCGATTGATCTGGTGTTACTGGATTTATGCGTCTCAGGAGAATTAGACTTAGAGGTCTTCCAGCAAATTCATCAGGCGTCTCCTACCATTGCCTTGATTATTTTAAGTGGCAATGCCGATGAAGAGATCGCACTGCAAGCGATGCAGGAAGGTGCCCAAGATTACTTAGTCAAAGGGCAGTTTACGAGTAGCCATCTGCGCCGCTCGGTCCAGTATGCCCTGGAGCGTCAAAGCCTCTTGCAGGAACTTGATACCAAAAATCAAACCCTCCAATCCTTATCCCATCAATTAGAAATTGCTAATCACCAATTGTCACAACTCGCCACGGTTGATGCCCTGACCCAGGTCCGTAATCGTCGCCATTTCGATGAAATCTTTTTATTGGAATGGAATCGGCTCTGTCGCGAAAATCATCCTTTATCTCTGATTATGGCTGATGTGGATCATTTCAAAGCCTATAACGATACCTATGGCCATCAAGCAGGGGATGAATGTTTGCATCGTGTAGCGCAAGCCATTGCCAAATCGGCTAAGCGTCCCGCAGACTGTGTGGCGCGGTATGGCGGTGAGGAGTTTGCGATCATTCTGCCCAATACCGATTTAGCCGGGGCAACCCTGGTGGCCGAGACCATTCGCAGCGCTATCCATGGGCTCAATATTCCCCATGAAAGTTCCACCATGAGTCCTCAAGTGTCGGTGAGTCTGGGGGTCGCCAGCCAGGTTCCCGATGAGAATGTGGCCCCTTCATTGCTGATTGAAGCAGCCGATCGAGCCCTATATGTGGCGAAGCAACAGGGGCGCGATCGCGTTCAAACGCACCAGAAAGACTGTTCCTCGCTGGAGTCCCGGCGAACCTTAGAGTTAGTAGGTCGGTTACAGCAGGCTCTGAATCAGCAAAAAGCCAAACGACGGGACAGACTCAGAAAAAAATCAGGAGCGATTGTCACGCCTCAATAGTCAGATGGTCCTGGCTGTGACGTCAGCTCAATGGCGACGAGTGAGACTCATTCAGCATGTCAAAAAAACGGGCATCAATTCATTATGATTCTCCTAAAAAAAATAAGTATAAATTACTAATTTATAGTGGCGTTTTTGTTCAATAGGCTCGCTTGTCTTCTCACGCAGATGTAGACAACCTAGGCTTTATAACAATTCCTTTACAATGTTTTCTTCGCAGTAACATTGAGGGCAAATTAATCTTAAGCCCATTGAACAAAATGACTTCTTAAAACGTCTAGAAATAGGGATGGCATCTGTAAAATTTTCAAGTGAAATCTGACCTCTGGGATCTGCAGTTTTCTCTTGTACTGATATCCATCCAATGATCTAGGAGCTACGCCTCTCTAGGTCTCGATTGCCTCCTGCCAAATTTTGCTTATCTATCAAGTACGTCTGGGTTGGTGAACGCCTCGTGCAACAAGGAATGAGTGATCAGGCTCCTCAGCAGAGTCCCCCACAACACACAATTGGCCTCCAGAGATCGCTTACTGCCTTGATGGCTACCCTTCTGCGGGTGATTCAGTTTTATCCTAGAGTCTCGTTATCAGTGGGACTGGGACTTCCCGTTATCCTACTATTGGCCCTGCTTCATCCTCAGAGTCCCTTTAAAACAACCCTAGATGTGATGACCGGGGGGGCAAATATTGACGAACCGGATCGAACGATCCCTGCCCCAAGTCCTCCTATACAATTCAAGCCTGCGGCTAACCCTCAACTGTTAGCCCTAAGCCTAGATGATCAGCCCACTGTGGACTCTCCGTTGCAAGGCTTTTGCCATCCCCTGTGGGGGAAAGGCTGGATCAGCCAAGGGATTCGAGGCGTTACTCATAATGGGCGAATGGAATATGCCTACGATTATGCCGCAGGCATTGGCACGCCTGTCTATGCTATGCGAGCGGGGCGAGTGATTAGCATTCAAGATAAATATCCTGACCGCGGAGGGGGCAAGGAACAAATTCACCGCTTTAATCATGTGTGGTTAGAACATGATCAGGGTTATCGTTCCGCCTATGTCCACCTTCAGCAAGGCTTCCAGCAACGGATGAATCTCAAAGTAGGGGATCAGGTTAAAGCAGGCCAAATCATTGGCTATAGCGGCAATTCGGGCTGGAGCACAGGCCCTCATCTTCATGTGGAGGTTCATCGGGCTGACGAGCGCTTTCGATTTACCCAAACGGTGCCTTTTGCCATTTCCAGTTCCTGTAATCTAGGACGTCAGGCGACGGATCTCACCGCTAAATCGCCGACAGTTGAGGACTCGCAGTAACTACAGGTGCTGGGCTTTGGCTAATCATCAGAATTTCCTGTCTTGCCCACTGATCGGCTGCCAAAATATCGTCTAGGCTGGGCTGTAGCGTGTTGTGAGACTTATAGCGATCGCAGGCCGTTTCAATCACCCGTGGAATATCCAGGAAGCTAATTTTTTCTTCCAAGAACAGGGCAACGGCTTGCTCATTGGCAGCATTCATCACCGCTGGCATCGCTCCACCCATGCGACCCACATCGTAGGCCAGCTGCATACAGGGATATTTCTGGTGATTCGGTTCTCGGAACGTTAGATCCCCAGATTTGACCAGGTCGAGGGGTTCCCAATTCGTCGCTACTCGCTCTGGCCAAGACAGGGCATAGAGGAGTGGCAAGCGCATATCCGGCCAGCCTAGCTGGGCGAGGACGGAGGTATCTTGCACCTCAATCAGGGAGTGAATAATGCTTTGCGGATGGATGACAATATCGATATGGTCGTAGTCCATACCAAATAAGTAATGAGCCTCAATCACCTCTAACCCTTTATTCATCAAGGTGGCAGAATCGACGGTGATTTTGCGTCCCATTGACCAGTTGGGATGCTTGAGGGCATCTGCAACGGTTACTTCCGGTAACTTTTCCACGGGCCAATCCCGGAACGCGCCCCCGGAAGCCGTCAGGATAATCCGACGTAGTCCACCCTCCGGTACACCCTGCAAACATTGGAAAATCGCTGAGTGTTCGGAGTCCGCGGGTAACAGTTTGACCCCATGTTTTTCCACCAGGGGCAGCACCACAGGACCGCCTGCAATCAAGGTTTCTTTATTGGCGAGGGCAATATCTTTCCCCGCTTTGATCGCAGCAATGGTGGGCAGCAAACCCGCACAACCCACAATGCCGGTCACGACGGATTCGGCGTCTCCATAAGCCGCCACTTCCACTACGCCAGCTTCACCCGCTAGCAGCTGCGGCTGGGGATCGAGGTCGGCAATGGCTGCCTTTAGATCGGGGAGTTGATTTGGATCTGCGATCGCAACGATCTCGGGACGAAACTGTCGGATTTGCTGCGCCAGTAGTTCAATGTTGCGACCCGCAGCCATTCCCACAAGGCGAAACTGGTCTGGGTACTGAGCGACAATATCCAGGGTTTGGGTACCAATGGATCCTGTTGAGCCGAGAAGAGTAATTGCTTTCACAGTTTCTTAATGATTGCGGGTCTCTCCTATCTTACAAGGTCAATGGACCCCTAGGAAAACCCCAGGTAGTGATGTAAACCATGCGGGAATCAGCATAACGTCAAAGATAATTCCCAGTAGGATCAAGCATCCACCCCACAGAAAAGACCAAAACCGATGATAGCTTTTCACCACTTGCCCACCCTCAGTTTTGAGTTTAATCAGATCCATCCAGGGGTCTACCCCACGGCGGAACCAGCCTACTATACCGGCCTGAGTACCGATCAAAGGCGTAACTTGGGCGAGGCGAAACCAAACATTGCCCAGCAGCCCCAATCGAGAGGAAGCGCGCAGAAAGAGCCATCCAGTTTTGTCGTCCATCACTAAAGTGGCCCCACATGGGGCGTCCACTTCATCTCGACCCGTGAGTTGGCCTTGGAGTTGCACCGGTTGTCCGCGCAAGGGGCTCACGTAGGGATCAGACATTAAGGTCAACATATCGCGTTGGGGGGCGCGGCTAAAGTTAGGGTACATCAGCAAGGTTTTGACCCATAGACCGACCCCTAACCCGATCAACATACAAGAAATAGTCGTGAGACCGGCCCCCCAGGTCGTCCCCAGCAAACACCCAGCGCCTAGTCCCAGCCAATCCGCCCAGTAGAAAATTAAATCCATCCAGAAATGTCCATAGAGGCGCTTCTTGTTTAAGCGGCGACCTTCGGCGACCACTCGCCCCATATCAAAGGCAATGTCTAACTCGAGTTGCTCAGCATAGGCCCCTAAGGCGCGAACCCGCTTACCCATGAGCGGATGGGTAGATTGCAGCTCCATCCACATGGCCCAAGGGTTGAATAAATCCCATAAAAACACCCGCCCCATCTTATTGGCATCTGCTGCAATCCGATAGGCGGTCCCAGACAAAAAAGCGGCTTTGGCGTCGAAGATGCCCAGTGTCCGGGTGCCTTCCAGTAAACGACTGGGAGCCGATGGTTGACCTTCCTTGACCATGCCATAGGCAATCTTCACCAATGCCCGAGACAGCGCATTGGGATTGCCCGTCACTTCGGCGGCAAAATGGTCGGCAAAATACTCTCGGGTCCGCGATAGGTATAGAACTGGATAGGTCCCTATTAGATAGCAGCTATAAACAGCTAACGCCGGTACTAACGTCACGATACGCCCCCACAGGCTGCCCCGGCCTATCTTGTCAAGGAGAGTATAGATCCAATAAATCATCTGTAGGAACGCTGCGGCCACGGTCATAATGGCAAAATCCCAGTGGACGATATGGCCTAACTCATGGGCATAAACGGCTGCCACTTCGTCCTCCTCTAGGTAAGTCAATACGCCTCGACTCATCACTAGTCGGGCATGGTTGGGACGGATACCGTAGGTAAACGTAGTGGGATGTTCATCTTCAATCAAGCCTAAGCGAGGCATGGTTAAATTTCGGTCGGCACAGACGTTCTGGAGAACCTGGCTCGTCTCTGGGCTCAGCTGCTCCAATTCTGACACTGTGATCCAATGCGTTCCATACAGCTTCCCTTGCGTCCAATCCATCAATTGAGGAGAGAGCCCCAAGGCAGCAGTGCTCATGAGCACCGTCCCCCCTAGAGCTATTCCCCCTCCGAGCACCGGATCGGTCAGGCCCGTGATCTGCAAAAGTCCCATCACTCCGAGCAGCACAATACTTAAGAGGAGACAGACGGTCACGCCAGCCACCAAATTCAGCGGCACGCCCCCGCCAGACCGCTTCAGCGTCATCCCTGCGGGACCTCGCTCCTCTTTCACGGGTGTTTCTGGGTGGGGTTGAGCCACAGGCGTTGAGGTAACCTCGGGGCCAGGAATCGGTACGGCTTTCCGGGCCGCCCGCTGGTCTTGATCTTGCTGTAATTGAGGCAGAACTTGATTGGCCCACTCTTGAACTTGGGGCAGTGGACTTTTGAAGAGGGGCTGGCAGAGCATTAACGCTTGTTCCAGCTGACCACACCCTTGGTGGGCCATAATCAAATACATTTGCGCTTGTACATGAACCGAACTGCCGGGTGTTGCTGCTTGCCAAACCCGGTCCAAAATGCTGATGGCTTGGGAATATTGGCCTTGCTGTTGAGCAGCAATACCCGCCTGCAATTCTTCACGTTGAGAGGCCATGAACAGCTCCTTGTTAGCTCCTTGTTCTGTGAATTACCGAGTGATAGAGACACAACCGAAGTACAGCTTATCAATAACGCTGTCCTCACACCGTAATGCAATGTCTCCGGTGAGATCCAGATTGCTGATTCGGCCTGGGGCCGATCGATCCTGATGAATCGGTTTTAGACAAGCTGTAAATCAGGATTGGGCGTTTGGTCTGCGAGTTGGGCCACCAAATGGACACCAAACTCCGCTTCAAAGCACGCTTTTTTCATCTCTAAACTCCAGAGTTCCAGAGCGCAATCATCGCCGGCTTGGCTCGCTTGGAGATGGAGGATGACGGTGTTGGCTGGATCAATATCGCAGTATAAGGACTGAATCGCGCCAATCTGTCGGCGATCTAAGGCAACCGCTAACTTGAGGATGGCACTGAGCTGATCGACCATCTGGCGTTGGGTTTTATTGACCAAGTTTTGATAATTTTCGTGCTTTTTTTTTGGGGGACCTTTGCGATGGTAGCGCGCTAAGTTGGCAATAATTTCCACTTCGGCATCGGTATAACCCAAGAGGCCGCCATGCCGAATCAGGTAATAGGAATGCTTATGGTGGGCAGAGTGGCTGATATAGTGCCCACAGTTATGCAAAATGGCAGCCGCCCATAGCAACTGACGCTCCTCTGCGTCCCAAGGATGGAGGGAGCCTTGGGTCTGGTCAAAGAGGGTGACGGCAAATTTAGCGATGCGTTCAGCAGTAGACAAATCCACATGATACTGATGCGCTAAGTTGATGACGCTGCGTTCTCGGACAGAGCCCTGATAACGCAGTCGATCTTCAATCAAGCCCTGCTTCATCATCCAGTCCACCACAATGCCCTCGCGCAAGGCCCGCTCACAGGTGGTAATCGAGTCTAGCGCTAGTAAACTCATGACTTCAGCCAAAACCACGGCACCCGCTAAGATAATTTCCGCTCGCCGCTCAGTCATCCCTGGCATTTTGCAGCGTTCTTCGTAGGTGAACTTGCGCAATTTATGGATCAGGTCTTTTAGATCTCCCAACGTGAGTACATGGCCCCGCAGAGAGGTGGGGCATGCGCCCATCACCTCACAGGCATGCAGCTTGAGAATGCTTTCAATGGTGCCGGAGGTGCCAATCAGGGTGGGGACTTCGCCCGGTGAAAGATGCGATCGCAACTCTTCAACCGGCCATTCCAACATCCCTTTAACGTAGGCCCGTAATTTTTCAAACTCGCGGGTACTGACCGGATCCGTGGTAATAAACTCTTCCGTCAGTCGCACAGCTCCCACCTTCGTACTACTCAGAGAACGGGGATCTTGGCCATCGCCTAAAATCAGCTCTGTTGAACCACCGCCGATATCGACAATGACGTGGGGATTATTGTTCAATTCAATGCCCGATAATACCCCCAGATAAATGCGGCGAGCTTCCTCTGGTCCCGAAATCACATTAATCTTCAGGCCCAGCTCGGCTTCAACGGCCCGAATAAAGGACCGACCATTGAGGGCTTCACGCACTGCACTGGTGGCAACCGCTTGAATTTTCTCGACCTTGCAGGCTTTGGCGACTTCTTGGCATCGGCGTAGAGCCGCAATCGCTCGTGCGATCGCATCTGCATGGAGTTGTCCCGTATCTTTACTGCCTTCTCCTAACCGAACCGTACTTTTTTCGGTATCAATAATGTTAAATGCTGGAATTTCAGGATTCACTTTCACCACAACCATGTGGATCGAATTGGTTCCCACATCAATAGCAGCAATTGTTTGCACAGCTTGTTTAGTACTAGGCTTATTCTGCTACAAACTGTAGGTGTTGGTGGGGACAGTGGTCAACGGTGAGATGCCTCAATCGTGATCGAGAGGCATCTAGTGGTATTACAAAGAATTGACTGATTCTGAGGATAATGGTGGTCAACTGTTGTCTCTAGATATGTTCCACTTTTAGACTTGATACAACTTCATAAATCTTGAAGCGTCTAGCTAGAATGGCATGCAGAAAATAGGTGTGTTTTTAACTTTTGAGGTAAAGAAATAAAAATTCCAGCCAATACTAAAATAATAAGGTTATGAATAATTGATTTACTATCTATATCTCTAATCTTCGCTTTATTTCTGTGTGATTAATGGTTCAGTCATCTGTATGCATTTATGAGGTACATTTGCTGGCTTTACAGAAGCATTCCTCAAAATTTGGAAAGATCTAGCGCTACCCGTCGAGAAGTGTCATGCCAAATCTACCGCTGTACCTGTAACTTGCCGACAATCTGGAAACAGATTGGGTATTATAGTGTGAACTTCCTTCATTAATATCTCATCCATTTAATTATCATTATGGCTCGATATACTCGTTCGCTATCCGTTGCATTATCGTTGAGCGACTGCCTGACACAATTAAAGGCGGTGTTGGAAGGCTGTAATTTTGAGGTGCTGTTCTCTAAAGAAGATTGTGTTATTGCCAGAGAAACGCCCGGTCGAGTTCCCTTTGCCAAGCTGGTTACCATTGAAGTTTTAGTGGACAGTACACGGGCAACAGGCACCGTCACTACTTTGGATGTGGTCGTTAAAAATGAAGAATTACCGCTGCAAACCAATAATCACTGCTCTCAAATGTTTGGGCAACTGAGCGACGCCTTGAGTCAACATTCAGGATGGCAAGTGGTGACAGCAGGCGTGGATGAGACAGAACAACAGACTGCGACCGCAGCTCCATCCGTATCACCCTCAGAATCTATAGTTCCCCCTGCGGTGGCCGATCAGCCTGCTCAACCCCCTGCGGCAAAAACGACAGAGCCTCCCCAAGAGGTTGTCTCGCCAGAAAATCCACCCCAGTCGGAAGGACCTTCTATTAATCTAGAGTCCATGCCTAGCAAGCAAGTTCAAACCACTGCGAACTTGGAAGAGCTGCGCCAAAAACGGGCTGAAAGCGTCGCTAATTTGGAGCGGCTGCGCCAAAAGCGGGCTGAGAGTATCGCCAACTTAGAAAAAATGCGGTTGAAGCGAGAGCGGATGTTTTCAGCCGACGATCGACCAGACACCTCCGAGGATGACTTCACTTCCTTGGATGTGCCTGATCAGCCTTCCACCTCACAAGCCTAAGCACCCTAATCAAAATAGAAGAGCGTCACCAGCTTCCGGAGTTCCTCAGCCTCTTGACAGGTCTTTAGCAGCGTATTGCTATCGTGAAAGGCGAAGCAAATCAGCTGATCGCAGCGAGAAACAATTTCTTGGTTGCAGATAGCGCTGGCCTCTGCCAAGGACAAGTTGTCATGCTCAGGCTTTTCCACAAGATGCATAACCTGCTCCAGCTGTCGCATCGATTCAGGCGGCTGCTGGGTCATACTTTGGGGCAAAATCACAGTCAGTAACTTCGGGTCTGCGCGCATGGCCCCCCGAATGGCAGCAGCATTGGTACCAATCGCGCCGGAGGTCAGCAGGCGATTGCCAGACAGCACCAAGGCATAGCTCATCATTTCGATGATGTGTTGATGCATCAGGGGAACGTGACGAGACCCTAAAATGGCAATGCGCTTAGAACTGGTCTGTTGAATTGCTGCTAGTTCCTGGAGAAACTCGTCAGCTTTGGGGTCGCCAACCTGTGGTAAATCGAGAGACTGGCTCAAAGGGTTACTGTGCCGAAACAACCCAGCTATTTTAACAAAGGTCAGTCGGATTTTGGGGATGATGGCTAGAGTTTATTCGCTACAGCCCAGATAGACTCTGCATATCATTCCATACGCGAGTAAGTAGGTTAGGATCTGCGGCATCGAACCAATGAATCGCGGAATTTGCCCGAAACCAGGTGCGCTGTCGTTTGGCAAATTGACGAGTATGAAGAACCGTTTGGGTCGTCGCTGTGTCCAGGGAAGTGTGCTGCTGCAAGTAAGCCTTCATTTCTTGATACCCCAGGGTTTCTAAGAGAGGGAGTTCGGCCCCATAAGTTGCGATCAGATGCTGCACTTCCGCTAGCCAGCCTTGCGCCAACATGGTTGCCGTGCGCTGTTGAATCAGAGCTGTATGTTGGTCTACATCACTGATATCTAAACCAATTTGGAAGATAGGATAAGCCGGCGGATGTCTCCCTTGCTGTGCCGATAGTGGTATACCCGTCGTGTAATAAACCTCCAAAGCTCTCAGTGTACGGACTTGATCATGGGCATGGATTTTCTGGGCCGCTTGCGGATCGACTTGCTGGAGCCATTGGTAAATCTGGGCTTGGCCTTGGGATTGGAGTTGCGATCTCAACTCCACTTGCGGTGGCACCCGCGGAATCTTCAGCCCTTCGACAATTGCTCGAATATAAAGCCCCGTTCCTCCCACCAGAAGTGGTGTTTTCCCCTCAGTATGAAATTGAGTAATTAAAGCTTGAGCCTGTTCCTGATAATCGGCAACCGTCAGAGTTTCGGTGGGTTCACAAATATCAATCAGATAGTGAGGAACCTGTTTGTGATCCGTTACAGAAGGTTTTGCAGTGCCAATATCAAACTCCCGATAGACCTGTCTAGAGTCCGCGCTCAGAATTGGAGCACCTAAACGTTGGGCTAAAGCCAGGGCCAGAGAGGATTTTCCTGTGGCCGTTGGCCCACAAATCACAATCAACCCTGGTGTCATTCCCACTGAATCCTAAAGATTTAATAATGCAACCCCAATGCAAACAGCCCTTAAGACGTGTCTAAAATCGCTTAAAAGGCATTTGTGATAGAATTTGGGAGGTTTTTTGTATTTGCCCAAACTAACACTGCTTTAAGTCGCTTATAGGAGCGCTTTATTACATGGCCACAAACTACAGTGCAGATCAGATTCAAGTCCTGGAAGGGTTGGAACCGGTTCGGAAGCGCCCTGGGATGTATATCGGTAGCACTGGCCCTAGAGGTTTGCACCATTTAGTGTACGAGGTGGTTGATAACTCTGTCGATGAAGCCCTCGCTGGCCATTGTAAGCATATTCATATTTATTTAAACGAAGACGGTTCCGTCCGAGTCACCGATGATGGTCGCGGCATCCCCACCGATCTGCACCCTACCACAGGTAAATCGGCTCTAGAGACGGTGATGACGGTGCTCCATGCAGGTGGTAAATTTGATGGCGATAGCTATAAAGTCTCAGGCGGACTCCACGGGGTGGGTATTTCGGTTGTGAATGCCCTATCGGAATGGGTAGAAGCGAAAGTCTGGCGCAATGGCAAGGTCCATACCCAACGGTTTGAGCGAGGCATTCCCACCTCTGAGCTAGTCGTTGAACCCACCGATCGCAAAGCGTCGGGGACTGCCATTACCTTTTTGCCCGATAACACGATCTTCACCGTCACCACAGAGTTTGACTATAAAACTCTAGCCAGCCGATTGCGAGAACTGGCTTATCTCAATGCTGGGGTAGAAATTGCTTTCCAGGATAATCGTCTAGAGCTTCTAGAAGCTGATGAACCCAGAATTGACACCTACCGCTATGATGGCGGCATTAAAGAGTATGTGGACTACATGAACCGGGATAAAGAGCCCATTCATGAAGAATGCATCTATGTGGAAGGGGAACGCAATAATGTCCAAGTAGAGGTGGCATTGCAATGGTGCCGGGACGCCTATTCTGATAACCTGCTGGGATTTGCCAACAATATTCGTACCATTGATGGCGGCACCCACTTAGAAGGTCTAAAGACGGTGCTCACCCGCACCATGAATTCCCTGGCCCGGAAACGCAGCAAGCTTAAAGATGGCGATTCGAACCTCGGCGGTGAACATATTCGGGAAGGCTTAACGGCTGTTATTTCCGTCAAAGTGCCGGAACCTGAGTTTGAAGGTCAAACCAAAACCAAGCTCGGTAATACCGAAGTGCGAGGTATTGTCGATTCCCTCGTGGGAGAAGTGCTGACGGAGTATTTAGACTTTCACCCCAATGTGGCGGATTCTGTGATTGAAAAAGCCCTGCAAGCCTTTAACGCTGCTGAAGCCGCTCGGCGGGCACGAGAGCTAGTCCGCCGTAAATCGGTACTGGAATCTTCAACCCTACCTGGGAAGCTAGCAGACTGTAGCTCCCGCGACCCCAGTACTTCAGAGATTTATATTGTGGAGGGCGATTCTGCGGGAGGAAGTGCGAAGCAAGGGCGCGATCGCGGCTTCCAAGCCATCCTGCCCCTGCGCGGTAAAATTCTCAACATCGAAAAAACCGATGATGCCAAAATCTACAAAAACAATGAGATTCAGTCCCTGATTACTGCTTTGGGACTAGGCATTAAAGGCGAAGAATTCGATGTTTCCCAACTCCGTTACCATCGGATTATTCTGATGACCGACGCGGATGTGGACGGTGCTCATATTCGTACCCTCCTGCTCACCTTCTTTTACCGCTATCAGCGAGAATTAATTGACCAGGGCTATGTCTATATCGCCTGTCCACCCCTCTACAAGATTGAGCGGGGCCGATCTCACTATTATTGCTATAGCGATCGCGAACTGCAGAACCTGATTCAGCATGAGTTCCCGGCCAACGCCAATTACACTATTCAGCGGTTTAAGGGCTTGGGTGAAATGATGCCCACTCAGCTTTGGGATACAACCATGAATCCTGAAACCCGCACTCTCAAACAAATCGATATTGAGGATGCGGCTGAGGCCGATCGAATTTTCACGATCCTAATGGGCGATCGCGTTGCTCCTCGCCGGGAGTTTATCGAAACCCACGGTCCTCGCCTCAACCTAGCTGAACTGGATATCTAGGAATTGCGATGACTCAAGCCCTCAAAGATCCACAACGTTGGACGACTGCCGATATTGAGTCCTTAGCAGCGGATGAATGGAAGCGCTATGAAATCATTGATGGAGAGTTATTTGTGACTCGGGCACCGCATATTGGCCATCAAGGGGCTGCGGGGCGCATTTATGCCAGATTGCTGCTGTGGTCAGAGGAGACCAACTTGGGGCAACCCATTCTGACACCGGGCTTGATTTTCTCCGATGCTGATAATGTGATCCCTGATGTCGTTTGGGTGAGTGATCAGCGTCTGGCAGCAATTGTGGACGATGAAGGTCATTTAACCGATGCTCCAGAACTAGTTGTGGAGGTACTTTCAGCAGGTGGTACGAATGAACGTCGAGATAAGGAAGCGAAGCTAAAGCTATATTCCTTAAAAGGGGTGCAAGAATACTGGATTGTGGATTGGCGATTACAACAGATAGAAGTCTATCGACGAGACAGTGCTCAACTCCAACTTGTTGGAACACTTTTAGCAACTGATGATCTATCGTCGCCCTTGCTACCCGATTTTCGCTGTACAATCGAGCGTTTCTTTTAACAGAGTCTTGTAAAGAAAGCTAATCACCCATTCAGTTAAGCTCTGAGGCTTTACGACTATTTCAGGTCTCTACTTAAGCAATGAATAGTACGCTCAGATTTCAAGGCCAAGACCCTATTCAATGTGCTAATTTACGGCCTGCATTCGCATGGCGATTTTACTGATTGCTGGCTGTAACAGGTCCTTCTATGCTGAGAGCAATGAGGTTCAAGGCTTACTCAAGCCAATAATTGCAAAAAGCCATGAAGAATGACAATAACGCTAGTGCGCCAAGGCATATCTATGATGTGTTGATTGTAGGGGCGGGTCCAGTGGGATTGGCAACCGCGATCGCACTATACAAGCGTGGCATTCATAATATTCGAGTCATTGATCAAACTCGTGAGTTTCGCAACGTTGGTCAAGGTCTTGATCTCCTCCCTAATGGCTTAAGGGCCATCAAATATATCGATTCTGAAGCGTACGAGCACATCACCGAGGCTGCCTTCAAAGGCGATCCAGCTCCGACATCTTCCGGTTGTCCAGACCAATCGGCACACCCGCCGAAAAACCGATGGCGTCAAATTAACGTTCAGGGCGAGACGACACGGTCCTTTCCTACGGACTTTCAAAGCTGGTTTGATCGCTATGGCGAAGGACGGGTCAATGTATCGTGGTTTAATTTGCAAACAGCGTTGAGACGTTTACTCCCCTCAGAGCTTGTCCAAGCCAACCATCGCTGTGTTGATCTGGCAGAAGAAGTAGGCAGAGTCAGAGTGGATGTGATTTCAGATACAGGGATCTCGACCAACCCATTTGCCCATTGGGAAATGGCGCAATCCAAGCAAGACACTGCTGGATTAACTCAAGACCCTCAAGGCACTGATCACCCATCGTTTTACGCCAGGTTAGTGATTGCCGCTGATGGCATCAACTCAACGATTCGCCAAGTCCTTTATAACCAACCAGGATTAAAGCAATGGGCCAAACCTCAATATTCGGGTTTTGCAGCCATTAGCTCAACCCTACAGGGAGTCTCTAGTTCGATGATGGAAACACTCGTGACCCAGTATATGAAAGAGGCTCGCATTATTACCGTCCATAATAATGCGGACGATCTTAATTTCCCCGACCTAAAAAGACTCCGGTTATTGTTGATTCGACTGCCAAACAATACGGTCGTTTATCTCCTGTATGCGCCGTTCACACGTGAGGCTTGGCAGCATAAATCACCCTCTGAGATTCTCAGCTTAGGGATAGAAACGCTACAGAAGGCTGAGTTTCCACCTCTCTTTACCCATCTCGTTGGTTTATCCCATCCAGAGCGACTCTCTCTGCGTCCGTTTTATATGCATCCCGTCAATCCTCAAAATAAGGGTTACTCACCTTGGCGTCATGGACGAGTGATTCTAGTGGGGGATGCGGCCCATGCCATGCCTCCGTTTATGGCCCAAGGCGTGAATCAAGGATTTGAAGATGCCGCCGTCATTGGTACATTGATCGCTCAGCTGATGTCAGCACAGGGCTGGGATCAGGACCCTACGATCGCAACCACTTTGGAAAAATATGAGCACCTTCGTCAGCCGTTTATGGACCAAGTCCAAACAGCAACGATGGACTGCCATCAATGGACCCAAGCCCAATGGGATACCTTTAACGAAACGCTACATCGCCGTGCCTATCCATCCGCTGCCACGCTGGGAGCCTTAAACTAGTGCAATCCCGCCTTGCTGGAACTCGTTCTCGTTCTATTGCAGTGGCCATCTGATCCGTAGATATCATCACTGTTCAAACTCGGCTCCATGCCTCTCCGCTGTTAGACCTATGTCCTTCTCTCCCGATCCTGCTTCCAGACCGACAACGGCAGACATCACCGTTTTGGGCGCAGGCGTTTGGGGATCGGCCTTGGCAGCCTTGGCTCGGGCTAATCAGCATCGCGTGACCGTTTGGTCGCGTCGAGGGCAATACTCGCTTACAGAGAGTGTTGCCCATGCCCAGGTGATTGTGGTGGCTATCTCTATGACAGGCATCCGTGATGTCGCGGCTCAGCTACAGAACACCCGCCTTTCTCCCTCTGCGATTTTGGTCAGCGCCACTAAAGGGCTAGATCCACAAACGCTACGAACGCCTTCACAAATTTGGCAAACTACCTTCCCCGCACATCCAGTGGTTGTCTTATCGGGACCCAACTTATCCAAAGAAATCGATCAGGGCTTACCCGCAGCAACGGTGGTCGCGAGTCCCCATGCAGCCGCGATGGAAACGGTCCAACAGCTGTTGGCCTCGAATTATTTTCGCGTTTATACCAACCCCGATCAAATTGGCACGGAGCTAGGGGGGACGTTGAAAAATGTGATTGCGATCGCAGTCGGTGTTTGTGACGGTTTAAACTTAGGGACCAACGCTCGCTCAGCCTTGATTACCCGTGCTTTACCAGAAATGATCCGAGTCGGAACCCATTTAGGCGGTCAGGCCGAAACGTTTTTGGGGTTGTCAGGACTTGGCGATTTACTCGCCACCTGTACCAGTCCTCTCAGCCGTAACTACCAAGTAGGCTATCAACTCGCACAAGGAAAATTGCTGCCAGAAATCCTGTCAGAACTACAAGGGACGGCAGAAGGCGTTAATACGACCCATGTGCTGATTGAGTTAGCCAATCGTGAAGGCATTCCAGTACCGATTGCTCGTCAAGTCCATCGATTAATCCAAGGCCATATCACCCCTCAGGAAGCTGTAGCAGCCTTGATGGAACGCGATTTAAAGCCTGAAGCCTGTGATCTATTGTAGACAGCTATGGGAAGGCTAAATCATTCAACATCACCAACTTAGAAGGATATACCCTAGCCAGTTCTAGCGCTTATGCTCTGGATTCTTAAAGTCCGTTTTGCACCCTGCATCCCAGGCATCTGGTAAGTTTCCGTGGGCAGGAATCCCCCCATTGTCTTTGAGGAGGCGAGCCATATGCATACAGTTCCAGGCTAAGAAGGTGGTATTGCGGTTTGTGAAATCATTCTCTGGCCCCCCTGATCCTGGATCAAGATAGGACGGACCGGGACCGACTTCTCCTAGCCATCCAGCATCCACCTGGGGTGGAATGGTATAGCCAATATGGGAGAGGGAAAACAGAATATTCATGGCGCAATGCTTCACCCCATCCTCATTGCCTGTAATCAAAGTCGCGCCTACTTTGCCGTAATCTCGATATTGGCCTTTGTCGTTGAGGAGATGGGTGTAGCCATACATGCGCTCCAAAACTCGGTTACAAACGGAACTTTTCTCCCCCAGCCATACGGAGGTACACAGCACCAAAATATCCGTGGCATCCACCTCTTTTTGAATTTGAGGCCAGTCATCTTTATCCCATTCATCGGTTTGGGACATATCCAAGCCCAAGCCAGCCGGAATGTCATAATCCACGGGACGAATAATCTTCGTTTCCACCCCATTGGCTTCAAAAATCCTTTGGGCAATCTTAATCACCCCTTCGGTATGAGATAAAACGGGGGTGCGATTTAGGGTGCAGTTGAGAAAGAGGGCTTTGAGATCGTTATATTTGGCCGGAGCATGTTGGCATTGGTGCTGAGTGATGTTCGTAAGCTGTTCAGACATAATTCCTCTTGCATAGGTGTATGTGTTCAAACGTAAAGCTGAGCCAGAATGCCTAAATCAACTCTGGGTCAGACATCATTTCTACGAGGGCAGGCCCCTGATAAGCAAGGGCCTGGGCTATGGCATCATCTAGTTCGTCTGGTTGGGTGACTCGGATCCCGAATCCACCGCAATTTTGAGCATATTGGCAAAAATCAGGATTGTGTAAGGAGGTTTGCCAGACATCCCATTCCCCCGCTCGCTGCTCTTTAGAAATTTTGCCCAACTGATCGTTGTGAAGGAGGATATGGGTGATATTCATCTGGTACTTCACGGCAGTTGTAAATTCCGCCAAATATTGTCCAAATCCGCCATCTCCAGACACAGAAACAATGGGGCGTTGATGTCCTGCAGCTGCCCAAGCGCCCATGGCAGCCGGGAAGGCAAACCCGATGGACCCGAGATATCCCGACATTAAAACGGACTGGGCCTGACACTCAAAATAGCGGCCAAAGGAATAGGTGTTGTTGCCTACATCTACAGCAATGACTGCATTGGCGGGTACTTGTCGGGTCATGGCAGCAAAAATAGCAGCAGAGTTCAGACCTTCCCCTCGGTTATCGAGCTCTCGACGGGCTTTTTCTGCCCGCCAGATGGCCCAACGTTCGGCGATTTCAGACTGTACATCTTCTGTATTCACCTGTCCCGTGAGGGCGGTCTTGAGCTGCGCCACTACAATACTAATTTCTCCCCAAACAGGTACGTCGATGGGATGAAATTTACCTAGGGCCAGCGGATCAAAATCTACCTGAATAATCGGTTTACCGGGATAGATGCCCGTGTGGTTGGAAAAAGAAGCCCCCAACACCAGCAACACATCCGCTTCATTCATAAACCAGCTAGCAATGGGAGTACCACTGCGCCCTAATACCCCGCATCCCAGAGGATGGTCATCGGCAATCTGCCCTTTCCCTTTAAAGGTCGTTAAGACGGGTGCGCCCAACAGTTCAGCGAGTTCTATCACTGCAGGCATATGAAACCGGGCACCATGGCCGACAATAATGACCGGACGGCGAGATGGTTTGAGTTTGTCAATGGCCTGCTGTAAGGACTCCGGGGGTGGGGCGATTTGCAGCGGGGTGATGCGTCCGGTGGGTGTTGCCGCAGGTACATCAACAGCAGGCTGAACTTGAATCTCATCGGGGAAAATCAGGTGAGAGACATTGCGTTCTAAAAGGGCATGCTTGACCGCCAGGGTCATCAATTCGGCATGCTTGCTGTGACTGAGAACCGTTTGACTCCAAGCGGCAACTCCACTAAAGGCGGCGGATAGATCACATTCTTGAAAGTTGCCAGTCCCCAAGACTTGAGAGTTGACCTGTCCAGTTAAAGCCAAGATGGGAGCGCGATCGACTTTGGCGTCCCACATCCCAGTCAGCAGGTTGGTTGCACCGGGGCCAGCAATGGTTAAACAAGCAGCGGGCGTACCCGTGAGTTTGGCATAGGCAGAGGCGGCAAAGGCCGCGGCTCCTTCATGGCGAATGCCAATATAGGTGAGCTTGCCCTGTTCTTCCTGACGGCGCAATGCATCAGCCAGTCCTAAATTCGAATGGCCTACCATGCCGAACACATGGGTAACGCCCCAATTCACCATGGTTTCAGCCATCACATCGCTAACGGTGCGGATGTGCGGTTTTTCTACAGGTAAACCCACATAGACCCCGTCATTACGCACCTCCACCGGGAAGGTCTCGAGGGCATCATCGACATCCAAGTCACCCGGTGGTTGCCCCGTCAGTGGGCAATAATCCCACCCATGCCAAGGACAGCGCAACAGGCCATTTTCAATGGAGCCTTCACCCAAAGGACCACCTTGATGGGGACAGCGATTATCAAGGGCACCATACTGGCCTTGGTGATGGGTTAAGGCCAGGCTTTTATGACCTGCGACGACGGTTTTGACCCGACCTTCGGGTAGTTCGTCTAGGTCTAAGACCCGAAACCACTGAAGGGTTATCTCAGGCATAGGCTTTACTCCTTATGGAACGAGCGGCGATGGCTGGACCAGCACTTTTGCCCAAGCTGATGCTGGCGTATAGGCTCCAGTCTGAGTATGCAGGTTGGGCGGCGTATTCAGATGATAATTTGCTGAAGTCCGGTGATGAAGTAGGCAAGGTTTGCCTAAAAATATGCTGAGTATGACCATTTCACGAAGTCAGCTTAGGCATGCTCTGCACCCTGTAGGTGAAGATGGTTCTCAAAATGATGCAGTCTTTCCGATAACTCTACCCAGAAGTGACGATAGAACTACACGATACCCATTTGGATCAACTTGTTACTTGGCTGGAATAAGCCAAGATTGACATTGTATTTACGACTCGCGAAGCCAAGGGACTAATACCCATGCAGTATAGGTGTGACCTGTATTATGGGGTTGGATGGTTGCTACTTATTGATTCCTTTATGCCTAGACCATTACGCGTAGCAATCTCTGAAAGTGAACTCGAAGAGATATTCCAGGTTGCTTAACAGCAATAAAGTTAAATTTGAGGGCATTATGGCAATTTTAAAGAACTTGGCTCCTCAGGGCTGACCATTTCTATGAAATTTAGGAAAAAAAAGTTGTTCAAAGCCATAAGCAATAAAGCTAGGATTGCACCGTACTACTTTCTAGGTGTTATTTCCCTGTCATTGTGTGTCTCTCTTTGGATGACTAATGAATATTGGGGTTATCTACTGGAGCCTCCAAGTTTGCTTAAGTCTGCCCAGACTATTACAGAAGTAAATCAGTTAATTCCAGTACGAACATCAGACTGCGATACTCCCAAACAGTGCAAGTTTGTGATCGATCCATCTCAAAAGATCTCAGCTCATTATGACCCTCGTGATCAGCCTCCGACTGAACGTCTTTTGCTTTATTTGCAGGATACGGAGAAGTTACCCGCTTCGTTTGATCGCGAGTTGCAAGAGGACCTAGAGTTGTATGCCCCCATGCTAAAATCCCCGATTATTGCTACTCCTGAGAAAGGTTATACCAACCATTTCTTAGAGGGAGTAATCATGATTGGTAGAACTGCATCGAAACAACAACGAGCGTTTATTAGTGCTAGAGGGAACCAGGTCTCCAACGATCACTATCCCTACTACGAAGCAATTTTTGCCATAGGGCAGAATGGCAAAACCGTTCAATATTTAGAAGGCCAACGCTTCTTCTTTGACATAGCAGGTATTGAGGGTTTTGAAGGTCTACCGATGATCATCTTCCTATTTATACCGCTGGTGCTGATCTTTGGCATTATGCTATTGGCTATTGTTGTTATTGCGGATATTTTCAGGAATTGTCTTCCATCAATCAGGGTAAGGTGATGCAACATGACAATTCCAGTTGTGTTACAAATAATACTTTCAGCTACAAAACCCCTCTGAGTTTTATCCCAGACTATGTAGCTAATCCGAAGATTTGATTGATGAAAGAGATCCTGAGGGCTGAAACGCTACTGAATCCGTTGGATATTTTGATTCATGAAATGGGGGTGGACTATTAGCCAGAGCACGCTGTTGCAGCAGCATCTTCACTAATTCCTTCACCCATCAGTTTTTCCATACAGGCCAAGATGCGATCGCTTTTTTCTTCTGCTGTTTCATTGGGATTGCCCTGAGCAGAATTTGTCTCCCTTGGAGACGCTGGGCATCCAAACGGCGTACATGCTTCTCCAGCGGGTGGATTAGGACATCCGAAAGGATTACACTCTGCCACGCTCGATTTCGAGCAGCCAAATGTATTACAGTCTGCAAGAGCTGCCTGAGGTTCTAATAATAGAGGGAAGGTCGCAAGTGCTGTTGCTACAACGGACACTGGTAGTAATTTGTGCATAGTGAACGTCCTTTTTTAAAAAATTTTCAATGGGTCAAAATATCCCAGACTCTAAGGAAGAGAGTCCTAAAACTTGCCAACCAGACTCACCACTTATGGTAGGGAGTCTGGCAACTCAACGTTGATCACCGCTGATAGTTGAGACTAAAGTAAAAACCGTGATCTTGAATGTCATCACCCCGATTCAAGTCAATAATTGGGGGTGCATAGTCTAATCGAATATTCAAGCCTGGCACAGGCTCCCAGAGTAGCCCTAGCCCCAAGCCAACAATAAAATTATCATCTCCAATCTGATTGGGGTTATCAGAATTAAACACCACCCCTAGATCGGCAAAGGGGGCCACTTGAAAGATCGGGTTGCCTTCTTTGTTATGGGCCAAGGCAATCCGATCTTCAATTGAGAACCGAAAGCCATTATCCCCAGACAGAGCATTTTGCCGATAGCCACGCACAGATTGAGCGCCCCCAATCACAAATTGCTCGGACGACAACAAACTATCGGGGGTCAGTTGCAAGTCCGCTTGCATAATTAGCAGATTATTCTTGCCCAGTCGCTGCACTCGCTGGGCTTGGGCCAACCAGCTAAAAAATTCACCATCGGGAGTGGGATCAGGATTTGACGTCGCTCCAATATCGACCCCTAAATTAAACTGAGAGCGGAGTGCCCATACACCGTTGGGGTCGCGACGGGTATAATCTTGCCCAAATTGAAACACACTGGTGCGGGTAACCCCATTTGCGTCTGCCCCAGGGATGGTAGGACGCAAGAAATTTGGCAGTGCATCGGCATTGATAAAACCCCGACTGCGTTGATGGCTAAAGCCTAAGGACAGAGCAAACTCTTCTCGGGGATTACGGATTAAGGGCTGCCGAAAACTCAGACTATAGCGTTCAGAATCGCTGTCAATATCTAAATCATCAAAGTCACCTTCGGTGATTTTGTTGCGCTGAATAATGGTGCGCAGTTGGAGGGTGCCGTCTTTTGCATTGACAGGAATCGTGTAACTGGCATCAATGGTATTGAGTCCCCCGGAGATGGAACGGTTATAGGAGACAAACAGACTATCACCATTGCCTGTCAGGTTGCGGGTGCCGACATTCACGCCTGTGCGCACTGACCCAGTACTGGGGGTAGTGTAGTTATCGATATTGGCTCCCAGAATGAGGGCACTGGCCTCATCCACCTCGACGTTGAGTTGACTTTTTCCTTTACCTTCTCCGGCTTGGAGAGTTGCATCAATCTGGTCTAATAGGGGGTTGGCTTTTAAGAGCTGAAGCTGATCTTCAAGATCGTTGGTGTTGAGCGGTTCATCTACCCCTTGCTCTAAACGGCTGCGAATATAGCCTGTTTTGAGTCGGTTATTGCCTTCGATATTA
>NZ_JANQOY010000239.1 GCF_028285565.1 Acaryochloris sp. IP29b_bin.148 | reverse complement strand
TACCAAACATGGTCATCAGTGCCTTGATGGCAATCTGGCAAGAATTAACATAACTTTTGATACTAGAGGGTGATCAATGAGATTTCGCACTTTAATCGTAACTTTTTTAGCGGTCTGTCTGGGAGTATTCTCAGTCAATGCCAAGGCTTTGGCTGTAGTTCCCAGCTCCATGACCTATGACCAGGTAAAAGGCACTGGTCTGGCTGATAGCTGCCCAACCCTTCCTACAGGTACTGGTGACACCATCTCTGTCGGGGGTTCTGCCTACATCACAGATTTGTGTTTACAACCTACTACTTTCTTTGTTAAAGAAGAGCCGAAGAATCCTCGCCAAGAGGCAGAATTTGTGCCTGCGAGCGTGATGACTCGGAAAACAACCACCCTTGAGCAAATTGAGGGGCCTTTGTCTGCTGACGGTGGCAAGCTAACGTTCAAAGAGAAAGATGGCATGGATTTCCAAGCCATTACGGTACAGATTTCTGGGCGTGAGCGAGTGCCCATGCTGTTCACCGTTAAAGAGCTTGTAGCTTCAGCCTCTGGCAGCTCCATTGCAGATGGTACATCCTTCTCTGGTGGATTTTCTGTTCCTTCTTACCGGACTTCTGGTTTCCTCGATCCCAAAGGACGAGGGGTTTCTACTGGATATGATAATGCGGTCGCCTTGGCTGCTGATCCCGATGATGACGCCTTAAATCGTGCTAATGCTAAGCGCTTCGATCTAACTGAAGGCAACATCTCTTTGACCGTTGCTTCCGTAGATTCTGAGACGGGCGAGTTTGGCGGAACCTTCGAAAGTGAGCAATTCTCCGATTCTGATTTAGGAGCCATTGATCCCCTAGAAGTGAAAGTCCAGGGCATCTTTTATGGTCGCCTTAACTAAGGTGAATTTGTCAAACTAAAGCTAGCCGTTACGGTTCCAGCTTTAGTCCTTAATCGATTTCCCAGAAGCAGGTGTGCTAATAGCGCACCTGCTTTTTGTATGTTCTCAGTAGGAGTAGTCTTACGGAATCCCGATCAAGAGGCTCTAAAAATCAATTGCTGATTGATGGCGTGCAGGTGCAGTCATGCGTTGCTGTGGGCGGCTTTGCCCCTTATAAAAACAAGGAGGCATGATCAATCGGTAAGTAATGTTAAGTAGTGTTCCATAAAGTTCAGTGGATTTGCTGATGCTCGTTTATCCCTTGACTTCTTAAGTTAATGGAAGGTTCAAATTAAATTCGCAACGTTGATACAGCTTAATTTGGATGAGTTAAAACACTACAACTTCACATCACTTTTTTGATATGACCGCGACTCTTTCTCAAGAATTAAAAAGCACCAGTTTAGAGTTATTACAGCAATATCAACACTCTTCTTGCACTGAATTGCGGAATCGTTTAGTGCAGTTGAATTTGGGGTTAGTGAGAAAAGAAGCCCACCGTTGGGTCGGGCATTCGACTGAGAGTTTTGACGATTTAATGCAGGTGGGTTCCCTCGGTCTGATTCGGGCCATTGAGCGTTTTGATCTGATTAAGGGTCATGCCTTTAGCTCCTTTGCTGTTCCTTACATTCGGGGAGAAATCCAGCATTATCTGCGGGATAAAAGCCCTCAGGTTCGGATTCCTAGAAAATGGCATGAATTGCAGCGACAAGCCATTAACGTCACTCGCTCCATGCGAGATGAATTGCAGCGACAACCCACCGATGTTGAGGTCGCAAAAGCCCTTGATATTTGCCAAAAAGAATGGCAGGAAGTCAAGCTAGCCTGCTGTAATCGCTCTGTATTGAGTTTAGATGCACCAGCCCATAATTCTGAGCAAGAATCTATATCTTTAGGTGAGCTGCTCCCCGATCGCCAATATCATAGCTTTCAGTTGGCTCAAGAAGATCAAATTCGTCTGCGTCAGGCGCTATCTAAGTTAGAGAAACGGACGTCTGATGTACTAGAGTTTGTTTTCTTCCATGATTTAACG
Source organism: Acaryochloris sp. IP29b_bin.148 (assembly GCF_028285565.1). Lineage (GTDB taxonomy): Bacteria > Cyanobacteriota > Cyanobacteriia > Thermosynechococcales > Thermosynechococcaceae > Acaryochloris. The sequence goes on along the minus strand of NZ_JANQOY010000239.1, from coordinate 87,892 downwards.
CAAAAAGAAACGGCTGAGGCTTTAGGTATTAGTGCGGTTACGGTTTCTCGTCAAGTCAAAAAAGGATTGGTGGCGTTGCGCCAGATGCTAAAGGGAACTGAGGAAGCAGATCCCAACAAGGTGCAACCGATACCCTAGACGTTCTGTATGACGTTTCTCCAGGTTGGCGGGGTATTATGCCAGGGTAGAGCGTCTGGACAGTGTGATTAAACTTATTTATTGGGGAACGCCGCAATTTGCGGTCCCTAGTTTAGAGCGGTTATTAAACGAGCCCGGCTTTGAAGTGCTGGGGGTGGTGACTCAGCCAGATAAACGACGGGGGAGAGGCAAGCAGGTCTCTCCGTCCCCTGTTAAGTCTGTGGCGGTAGCGGCAGGACTCCCCGTATGGCAGTCCCAGAATATCAAAAAGGATACAGAGATCCTGGCAGCGTTGCGATCGCAAGCGGCTGACGCCTTTGTCGTCGTGGCCTATGGCCAAATTCTCTCGCCTGAAATTTTGGCCATGCCTCGCTTGGGCTGTATCAACAGTCATGGGTCCTTGTTGCCCAAATATCGAGGCGCGGCTCCCATTCAGTGGGGTCTCTATCACGGCGAACCGATGGCCGGAGTAACGACCATGCTGATGGATGAGGGCATGGATACGGGCGATATGCTGCTCCAACATAGGATTGAGATTGGTTTGCTGGAGAATTCGCTGGATGTGGCGATTCGCCTGGCTGATCTCTCTGGTGAGCTACTGGTGAAGACCCTGCATCAGCGAGACGAAAAGACGATCACGCCTGTCCCTCAAGATCCGGCACAGGCTACCTATGCGCCCTTGATTCAAAAATCAGATTACCACCTGGATTGGTCTCGATCTGCGATCGCACTCCACAATCAGATTCGAGGGTTTGCCCCTAACTGTGTCACCCAGTTCCGAGGGGCTAATCTCAAAATTATGGAGACCGCACCGCTAAATGCGACTGCTGCCAAAGCGTTGCCAGAAGAGTTAGCTGCGCTTACCCAGGCCATTCCCGCCACGGATGCCCCTCCCGGCAGCCTCGTTTATATTGCCCCCCAACAGGGACCTGTTGTCCAGACAGGTGAAGGCGGATTGCTGCTGCGCTCCCTACAGATGGCGGGAAAACGTCGCCAGTCTGGCTGGGACTTTGCCAACGGCTTACGACTCTCGGTGGGTGAACGGTTGGGGGAGACCACGGCTTAGTGCTTGCGATCGGACGACTGTGGCAAGACATCGTGGAAGTGGGTGTAATCGATATAGCGATGACCATTGGGCGTTTGATGAAACAAATCAATAAACTTATGGTTCCAGAGGATATCCGTTGCCCCATAGGTATGACGGGCGTGTAAGGATTGGGCCACGGTGTCGTCAATTCCAGTGAGCGTCACAATCAGAGTGGCCTTGGTATGTTCTAAAGATTCTGCTGTCGCCCCATACAGGGGACTACTTTCATCAATCGGGTGCATCACCGTCAACGTCAGGGTAAAGGATGGGGTGCGATGGCGCAGCAGCTTGAGATTATACAAATGCCGCATCGAGTCCCCCTCACTGCTAATTTCGTCCTGCAAAAAGTAGAGATTAATTTCCGCTTCTAAAATTTGGTTGCGACGTTGGTTGGCCGTGCGAAACATCAGCGTTGGCACACCGTTGTAGGGCGTGATCACCGCAACTTGGCTAAAGAGCACGCGTGCGGCTGGACGAGAGAACCGGGCAAAGGCCAGTCCTGTAATCAGGGCCACGCTGAGGATACTGGTAAAAGCTTCCACCGTAACCACTAAATTGGCATAGGGGGTGGTGGGATGCATGGCACCGTAGCCAATGGCCCCTAAGGTTTGCACACTGAAGAAATAGGCATCCCAAAAGGACCCCGGTGTGGCGTTGGCAATACAGTCTCCTCCGGCTAAAAAGGCCAAGGCAAACAGGATATTAATCACCACATATCCCCCGGCCAAAATCAGCAGGAACCCCGGCCAAGGGATGGTCAGTAGCAAATGGTAAGGATCGCGCCAATAGGTATACCAGGCATCTAAGCCCGAAACCGAAAATTTTCCGTCCTGAAACTTCAAGACACTTTTAGGAGGCAACCTTCGGGCTAATTGACGACGAAGTGAAGATTGACGACGACGATAATTCACAGGGGGCAGCATACAGTAGACAATTACATCGCCAGGTCGATGTGGAGTTCAACATTATAAAGGGCGGACAGATCACAGGTGTCGTGATCGACCTGATTGGTATCCGCCAGTTCTAAGTTATAGAAATCAATCCAGTCGGAGGCAAAGTAAGGACCGGCATGCCAGGTGCCCACCTCTAATTTGATAAAGCAATTCCCCGGAATTTGAAAGGCGGTAATCTCCGCTAGGGACGGGGACTGAGCGGCTCCTGAAGGCGCCACTGCCATCAACCATGACTGGTTGGCCAATGCGCCTAAACATTGAGTGCATTGCTGATGGCGGGTAATCTGCGTAAATCGACATCCCCGCTGCTCTAACCGCATAATATAGAACCGAGGAATGCCCTTGTGTAGCTGCAACTGGGCATTGTCAGGACCATAGGCTGCCCCATCATCGGTGGCAAAAATCACTTGTCCAAAGGGCTGAAAGGTCTCTGGGGTAATGGGTTGGGCAATCAGGTGTTGGGCGCGAAGTTGCATACACGAGTCTCAGAATCATTCAATCGGTAGCGAGGGTTAGTGGCGAGAGTCGTTGGCGAATCCGGCCGATTTAGGGCTATCGCTCCATCGAGCCAGGCTAATCCCTGCCAATACAATAGCGCCCCCCACGCCTTGTTTCAGACTTAGGGCTTCCCCAAAGAACTGCCACGCTAGGAGTGCCGCCGTAACGGGCTGTAGCAATAAACTGACAGAGGCAAAGGCGGAGGGCAAATGAGCCAGGGCAAACATAATTAAACTTTGGCCAATTACCTGAGATACGCAGGCTAACCCCAACAAGGTCAACCAGCCAGAGACCGTTAAGGGCATAAAGCCTTCTCCCGATAGCCAAGCCACTAAACATAAAAGCATTGCGCCAACGGTACTGCTGGCTAAGGCAATGGTCACAGTGGGGAAAGACAAGCGCAAACGAGACACAGACAGAATATATCCAGCATAGAAGACTGCCGTCAGTAGCCCTAAGCCATCACCCATCAGGTGTTGGGGATCCACGGTAAGGCTAGCACTCACCAGCTGAGTGGCCCCGATAAGCACGAGTGAGATCGCAACGAGAAACCATCCCGAGAACGTTTCCCCAAACAGCAGCCAACTGCCTAACACCACAAAAATTGGGGCAAAATTGGCTAGCAAGGTGGCATTGGCCACGGAGGTGAAATAAATCGACCAATGCCAAACCGCTAAATCAGCCGCAAAAAAAAGCCCAGCAGACATCAAGGGCAGCATCTCTACGATTCTGCGTTTCCGGGGCTGTACAGATTGAGAGGGGGAAACGGCAGCCCACAGTCCCAAAAGAGGAACAGCAAACCCTAACCGATAAAACGCCGTTGCACTCGGACCTAATTCACTCAGCCGCACAAAAATGGGAGCAAAGGCAATACCTACAGCCCCCATTAATAATGCCAGCAAGGCCCAACGATTGGAATTCAAGGTCATGGCAGTCTACCGTTGTTTTGCTGATTGGGATGGGTGATCCACTCATTCCCTTATTTCAAGGTCACGGTTTGTTCATGGTCAATCAGCGCTTTCCCCTCTCGGAGCAACTGATATCGACCCGACCAACGACCTGGCATTAGAGATGGAGTAGTTTTCTTCTTGCCGACTGATCGAGTCCATACTCTCTGGGGTTCGGACATGGGACGATTCAAATTGGCAACCGTCTTCCCCTTGGGATCGCGTAACTGCAATCGTTCCTGATCGCCCTGGAGCATGCCATAGGTGTGAACCCAAAACACGATAGCAGGACTATCGACGGACAGAGTTTTCTCCTTAAAATCGCCGTCCCACAACTGATCTAGCTCAGGTAGTTGGGTCGCAAATCCAGACCGAATTAATCCCGTTGGCTGGTAGGGAAGCGTCGATTTCCACAGGGGATTTTGGGGCGTCTGGCATCCTGTCTGCGCCTCTGGTCCCACAAAGGGATCAACGACTTGCTCCTGGTAACGAACGCTCAAGTGCACATGCGGGAAGGACGCTTTCCCAGAATTTCCTACCAGCCCCAGCGGCGTTCCTTCTGTCACCTTGTCGCCGGGCTGCACGGAAACGCTGCCCTGACGGAGATGGCAATACTGTGTTTGCCAGTTCTGACCATGGTCAATGACCACCCCGTTTCCACATTCAGTGCCCTCAACTTCAGTCGTTTGGCTGGGATCTTGAAGACGGCGATCGCGAATATTATTGCGAGTTCGCAAAACGGTCCCTGCCGCTGCTGCTTTAACAGTCACGCCTTTGGCCATCGCCTTGTCATCGGGAATCGCAAAATCAGTCCCTTTATGACCGTCATAGGTCATCCGGCCGCAACCAAAATCGACGGCGTCCGGTCCGGGATCGCGATCGGGGTAGAGTAGGACAAAACAGTCTTGCCCCAGCGTACAGTCAATCGGTAAACCCAAGGTAAGCGTTGGGGTGGCTCGGGTGGCAACGCTGCATCCGACCGCCAACATCAAACCCAGCAGCAGGGGCATCCAGTGTCTGCGCATCATCGAACTGCTCCACAAAAACGACGAGTAACACAAGCTCACTGTAGCAAGTTAGGATAAAACGCGAATCCCTGATAGGGAGGAGAAACCACTACTGCGCCAAGCAGTCGCGTGTCACCACAACAACCTTCTGGTCTCAAAAACACCATGTTTGAACAGCAGCCTGCCGCCTTACAACAACACGTCAAGACCTTAGCCACTCAGGCCCAACAACAGAATCAACCCTATGCCTGGTTCGAACCGCTCTATGCGCAAGCGCAAGGGGATATGGCTCAGGTACCTTGGGCGAAGTCAACCCCCCATCCTTATTTACAAGAATGGCTATTGCAGCAGTCGCAGGTCTCCAATCGCTCGGCTTTGGTGATTGGCTGTGGACTAGGGGATGATGCGGAAGCCCTCCAGTCGCACGGGTATCAAGTCACCGCTTTTGATGTTTCACCCACTGCGATCGCATGGTGTCGGCAGCGTTTCCCTAATTCAGAGGTGCACTACCAAGCGGCAGACTTGTTCAATCTCGATCCAAACTGGCAACAGACCTTTGATCTGGTGTACGAGTGCCGCAATATTCAGGCTTTACCGATAGGGATGCGTCCCCAAGTCATCGGTGCGATCGCACCATTAGTCAGTCAAACCGGTATGCTCCTAGTGATTACGAGAACACGCACGGATGAGACGGAATGCGAAGGTCCACCCTGGCCCCTTTCTCCTCAAGAGTTAGCTGAATTCACAACCTACGGTTTTCAGGAAACAGAACGAGCCATCTTCCTAGCAGGCGGCACAGTGCCGCAAGCCAGGATTATTTACCACAGAATGAATACTGGAATCTAAGCTTTACAACCGACGAAGTAAGGAGATAGGGAGGTGGGCATCCCCGTCTCCTGATCCTTGTCAAAGCTAAATTGGGCTTTAATCAAGAGGCTAATAGCTTCGTTCTCAGTCAGCTGGCTTTGCATATTGCTCATGGAGCAGCTACACATTTGCTTCGCTTGAGCAGGGTCTTTGCCTTTACCGACTAGCTTCTCAACACAGCCAGCATTGTAACGTTGAACCAAAATGGGGTCGTAACTGTGCTTTTGACCAGCCAATGAGGCTTGGGGGAAAGCAGCAACCACGAATCCAGCTGCGCTAGTGGTTGCCAGCAAACCAGCAATCATTTTGAATTGGCGAGTCATAGGAATCTCCTTCGAAGCAGGGGGGTAAGATTGGGTGTGTACTTAGATATGAACTGTCGTGGCCTTGCTAGGTTTGTTCTTAAACTGTGGCTCACTGCAATCCAGCATAAAATTTCAGCCAGATTAAATATATGATGTGCGTCACAGGCGCAGGTGCTGCTTATCACTTCCCTATGGGTAAGGCGTACCGCCGACCTCTAGTCTTTGACATTCCACTGTCATACTCAAAGTGGGGTTGCGTTTTGATCCTGCCCTTGATTTTATTTATGGGTAGTATTTGTAATAAATGTCAACGTTACGAGCGTCAAGGGCTGTCATCAAAGGCGTTAATCAACTATCCATAACCAGGCAAACGGATGCGCCTTATCCAGGTGATAGCACGCGTGGTGTTAGGACTGACCTGCCTTCAAAGTCGGCCAGTTATCGAGACAGCCCTTAAAGTTTTATGCAGTGAATAGGCCAAACGCAAACAGCCTTCCTACACTGAAATTCAATGGAATCATTAAGGGAGCGTCTTTACTATGTCTCTTTTTAAACGGGTCATGGGTGGAGTGCTGGGGCTGTTTGTCATCGTATTTTTAGGTGGGTTTATTCTTCCCAGCACCGTCCATGTGGAACGAAGTCTCGCCATCCATGCCCGCCCAACTGATATTTATCCCTTGGTTAGCGACTTAACTCAATGGTCATCTTGGTCTCCTTGGGCAAAGATGGACCCCAATATGGTTCTAACGGTTGCTGGGACGGACGTGGGACAAACCATGCATTGGCAGAGCGAAGATCCCATGGTGGGAACAGGCACCCAGGAGATCACGGCTTTGACCTCGCCCAGTGAGGTTAAAACTCATCTGGATTTCGGGACGCAGGGCCAGGCCGAAGCGGCGTTTAAGCTCACCCCCCAGGACGATGACACGCTGGTGGTTTGGTCGCTGGATACCGATTTGAGAGCCGGTGTTCCCCTGCTGATGCAGCCGCTGAGCACCTATTTTAGATTTGTGATCGATAGTGCGGTCGGTCAAGACTACGAAACGGGATTGGCCAATCTAAAGACCATCATTGAACAATAGGCGCGAGAGTTAACCGGGCTTAACGTTTTGCGGCTTTAGCCTTGGCATGCTTTTTATGTTTGTGTTTGCGGGCGCGCTGAGCGGAACGCCGATGGGTCCGTTCCTCTTTGGCACAGGGACTGATATTGAGTTTTTGCCCCCGAACCCTCACCTGCTTGAGGTGCTGAAAGACGGCTTTGGGCATGCAAGCGGGCAAGTACACCGTACTGAAGGTATCAAAGAGCTTGATTTGACCGATATAGCGAGGGGCAAGGTTGACTTCATTTGCGATCGCACCCACGATATTCTTCGGCTTTACCTCATGCTGACGTCCCACCTCAATGCGGAATAGCTGCATCTGCTGATGGGAGGGTTTGCCCAAATCAGCGGCCCAGTTGCTGGTTTGAACTGCGTGACTGTCTGAGGATAAATCTTCTTCCGGGGGCACCAAGGGCTTATCTTTTTGCACCAGATAGGCCAGAGACGCTGCAATTTCCCGCAGGCTTAAGTCTTGATCTTGCTGATAATTGGAGATTAAATCTTCAAAGAAGCCGAGATCTTGATCTTCTAAGGTATCGGTGATCAACTGTTTAAATTGGACAATTCGCCGATCAGCAATGTCCGCATGACTGGGAATTTGCATCGGTTGAATCGGCTGGCGGGTGGCCTGCTCAATGGAGCGCAGCATCCGCTTTTCCCGCGAAGACACAAACAGAATCGCATCCCCCTGTCTTCCAGCGCGCCCTGTGCGGCCAATGCGATGCACATAGGTTTCCGTATCGTAGGGAATATCATAATTAATTACATGGCTAATCCGCTCTACGTCTAGGCCGCGAGCCGCGACGTCCGTGGCCACGATAATATCTAACCGACCGGATTTGATCCGATCGATGGTTTTTTCTCGCAAAGGCTGACTAATATCACCACTAAGGACCGCACTGGAATAGCCTCTGGCCTCTAGCTTCTCGGCTAGTTCGGCGGCCATCACTTTAGTGCGCACGAAAACCAGCATGGCTTCAAAGTCTTCCACTTCTAGGATGCGGGTTAGGGCATCGAGTTTGCTCAGACCGCGCACTTGCCAATAGCGTTGGGTGACGGTGGAAACCGTGGCGGTTTTCGACTTGATTTTAATCTCAACAGGATCCTTGAGATGTCGTTGAGCCACGCGTCGAATTGCAGAGGGCATGGTAGCGGAGAATAAGGCGACCTGCCGTCCGCTCGGCGTGGCGTCGAGGATTTTTTCAACATCTTCAATAAAGCCCATGCGCAGCATTTCGTCGGCTTCATCTAGCACCACGGTAGATAAGTTATCGAGCTTGAGAGTGCCGCGTAGTAGATGATCGATCAGTCGTCCGGGCGTGCCCACAACGGCATGAACGCCGCGACGGAGTTGGCGGAGCTGGGTGCTGATATTCTGCCCACCATAAAGAGTAGCGATATGAAAGCCAGGCAGATGGCGAGCATAGGTCTGCATCGCTTCTGCCACCTGAATCGCTAACTCTCGGGTGGGCGCTAAGACCAGAATTTGCGGATGGACCAGAGATAGATCGAGCTTGCTCAGCAGCGGTAGGGCAAAGGCTGCAGTTTTCCCCGTTCCAGTTTGGGCTTGGCCGAGCAGATCCCGACCTGCCAGTAAGGGGGGAATACTTTGGGCCTGGATCGGAGAGGGAGATTCATAGCCGACTTCTTCGACGGCTTGCAGTAACGGAGGTGCGATCGCAAGATCGGCAAACCGAGACAAAGTAGAGATTGACATAGGAAAAAGACTTACAAAACCAGATTTGATGGCATCACATCAAATCAGACAACAGAAGGCACGTGGGTATACCCAGGACGCAAAGGTGGAAGTCTGGGCCAGCTTGTGGCGACGAGTTGACCCATCTCACCAGCAACAGAAGACCTAACCATCATAAACGATAGGGCTGATCATCGACGGTACAGATTCCACTCCCCTAAAACCAGCTATTCTTTAGCGTCTTCTGAGCGGTTATCCTAATCCCCTCATTCTTCAGCCAGTTGTTCCCAGACTGAAGCCTACTGCGATATTCCAGAGAAAAGGACTACCCTGCCGATTTTTCCCATTATCCAAGCACGCCTAGTCACTTTTACACCTGAGCAACCTAACTGTTTTAGTCAACAACATGATTTGGAAAGAAAAAGTTTTTCTTCAAGCCGTGCCGATAATCTTAAAAAAGATCTATATTTCTAACTTTGTTATCTCTACTCATTCTGGGCATCCTAAGAGTAACAGAGTGCCTTTTTTAGCAATGGCATTAATGGGTCCTTAGCAGATAATCATCGGAGACTAATATGCCTCGGAGCAAACTTTCCTCACTTACTCACATTCGCTACAGCGTCCATCAGGATGTTAGTGAACCTGCTCTTCAACTGCTTCAATTTATTGCCCAACAACAGGGCAATGCCACCCTGCCACAACTTCTAATCAAAGCGAATAATTCTTTAGATACGTTGATTGAATTAATTGAAGAACTAATGGAATTGAAGCTTATTCAAGAAACTGACCCAGCTAAAGTCACTTTTGTTGAAGATCCTTGGGAAGAACTTCCTGAAGCTGCAGCTTCTTAATTCTGAGCTTGGGATTTATCGCATCATTGGACTCAGTATTCTGCAATAACCTGAAGCCATTTCTGCAAAGTTTGCTCGCCTGAGTGTACCTTGCCCTGGGTCCAATGGCATTAAGTTCAACCTTAGCTATTTGCAAGAGGGTTGCAAACAAAGGATTAAACAAGCCGTTCAACTGTCATCCGTGGCTAGACCAAAGGCCGCATTCATGACTTGGGTCACAAACTCACCAATTAAAGGCTCCTCTGATTGCCGAGGACCGGCCATATTCAGGGTTGCGATGGGCGTTTGCACAACAAAATCGTACAGCCTGGCAGCAGCCTGCTGTGTCCCCATTCCGGCGTATACCTGTACCCAGGGCTGATGGTATTTAAGGGCTAACCGTTGGGTCAGTTGGGTTCCACCTGTGAGGACATCGGCAATAGAAAAAATGATGGTGGCATCTGAGTCGCGAACGTTCCATTCAGTTCGAATCGCATAGTCCGAAGCAGCTGTCTCTTGCAGATTATAGACATCTGGAATGCGACCATCTTCAGCCCGGCGACCACGAGGGCACCATCCCCCTTGTGCAAGGCCAACCGCGATGGCCCAATCTAGTGCTGCCCGGTCTGCCCCCGTCTGGCCTCCAGATATAATTTTTTGAAACGGGAATTGCATTATCGGTAAAGTCTCCATTGTCCAGCTCTCTATCTGGGCCTAGAGGGTTGAGCGTCTTTGATGCTGGGGAATGACCAGGACCATTTGCGGGGTAGGCTAATCATAGTGCTGTGGTGGGGGCAAGCCAATCCTCATAAAAATCATTCCGCAACTTAAAAATGTTACGGTGGTTCAACGTAAACAGATTCGCTATTCGTGAAAGAAATGAGTAGCAAGTGACAACTATATAGAGAGTAAGAACGTCATTAAGGATCACTTGAATGTGATCTAAATTTAGAGTAAGGGTTTTCTGACTGTAAAAACACATGGATATCGCAGACTGCTATCGCCTGCTACAACTCACATCTAGAGCTAACATTGATGATCTCAAAGCCTCCTATCGACGGCTAGCTAGGCAATGGCATCCTGATATCAATCCGGGCGATGAGCTGGCCCACGAAAAGTTTATCCAGGTCACAGAAGCCTACAAAACACTCCAAAAAGTTGTTCCGCCTGCGTCCCAACACGAGACGGTCACTGCTACCCGCACGCCACGGCATACCGTCAAAACCCGGCCATCTCCTCAAGTCAAAGTTTCTACCCGACAACCTGCAAAACCCGCTCCCTCTGCTCAGCAACAACCTCGACGTCAACCCCCTGTTCACAAATCACCCGCTTCACCTGCTACCTCTACCACCCAGCGTCGGCAGCCTGCCCCTCCCCCTCAGCGAGTCAACCCACCCAACCCTTCTACACAAACGCCCCCTGCACAAATGCCACGTGCTCGGACAACGCCCTTGTCCCCTAACGAAGTGAAGCTGAAGGTGGATTCTTATCGACAACTGCAGGACCTGATTCAAAGTCAGCGGTTCCCACGAGCAGTCGCATTGATTGAGGCTTTAGCCCAACGCTTACCCGAAGATGCCGAAGTGAGACAATGGCAGGCTATTATTTACCAATCTTGGGGGCGTCAACTCATTCGTGAGCGAAAGCTTAATCAAGCTAGAGCTTACTTAAAAAAAGCTCTGAATACTGATCCACATAATAAATCTCTATGGGCGGAAATAGAGCAGGACTTTAAAAAACTAGAAATGGTGTTTTAGGCACCCCATCTAAACAAGGTCTAGGTTACAGCAGGCAAAGGCTGATAGGGAGTAGAAGCTGATCCCTCTAACGTTTTCTTATCGAGTGGACTCACTCTTCGTTGACATCATTTGCGCGTATTTACTGATGGCAATCAGATTAATAAATGTTTGTCTTTGTATAGAATTCTTCAGGATATTGACGACTAGGTTTTGTATCAGAAGAAACGACATTAATCGTAAAAATTAGTCATACTACAAGTGTGAATTAACAAGCATTAAACAATAGTAATTACAAACATAATTTATGTTTATATCCTTTAGAGCTGATCTTGCTTGTGGGCATTCTAAGGGTATTGCTTGCTTTTTATGACCATCTACACAGTAGCGTTCCGTGCCTAAGACTTTATCCCGCCCTCACCCACCGACATCGACCTTGCAATCTAACTATCCCCAGACCGAGACATACTTCATTACGCTGTGTACGCATGAGAGGGAATGTCTTTTTGGTGAGGTGATTGAGGGTGAAATGCAGCTGAGTAACCTGGGTCAATTGGTCGCAGAAGAATGGCAAACGTCTTGCGCAACTTGTTCAAAGATAGACTTGCATCATTGGGTGATGATGCCGAATCATATTCACGGCATTATTGCGACTGCGGATACCATAGAAGAACTGCCCCAGCAGCCTCAACTGGATCAAATAAATGTGAGATCGCAACCGCTACTCAATTGGATCTCAACCTTTAAAAAGGCGACAACCCAACGCATTAGCCACCTTCGAACATTGCCGCAGCAGCCCCTCTGGCAACAGGAGATTGACCAGCATGTTATCTCCCATCGGTTTGCGTTTCACACCTTCTACCAATACATCACTACTAACCCACATGCCTGGGATTGGGATAAATTACACCCCGACAGTCCTGCTCTGTCATAGACATTGTTCATCACCGTTTGCTCCTAACATCAGGTGGGATTAAGTTTCACAGTAGGGGACATAAGGCGACGGCTAAGCGTTCGGCGAAACTTAGGATCTAAATACTTGCGCTGTAACGCTTGCCACTGCTGCCAATTGCGGAACCGCTCCTCTTGTAGTAGAGCGGCCAGAACAGGCAAGCGGTGGGGCCAAGTTGAACCCAATTCTTTAACCAGAAACTCATTTAAGACTGCTTCATCTTGGAAAAGCCCTAACAGTTCCTGTAGGGTTCGAAACCCTTGAGTTTGAGTCTGATAAGATTTGCCATAAAAAGGAATAAAAAACTCCGTCTGGTAACGAACGCGCTTTATCTGTTTGCGCAAATCGTGCAGTTCTGCCCCCTCCGCTGCAAAAATCTGATCCAAGGATGCCATCGTGACTCCCACCATGGGATATATCTGCCCTTCGATCGTTTCAGTGGCCACTAACCAGCCAGGATGAAGAAAGAGCTGACTGAGAAGCGGCAATAGCAGATCAGGAATAACATCCAAAACTGGCATGACAGCGACCGTATTGAATTGAGGTTCATTGAGCCAGTCTCGATAGGCAGAGACAAACTGACGATAGACTTTACTCTTAAATAGTTTAGGAAGCTGGGCAAACTTTTTTTGCCGACGTCTATGAAGACGAACCAGCACCTGCTGGATCTGCTCTGATTCTTCCACACTCGCATCCGCAAGCGTTAAATAATGTTGGAACCAACTGTGCAAGACATCGAGATCGCGTACCTTTCCTAATTGCTTCGCAATCGTAGTGATGCGGGACTGCTGAGCAGCCACAGGCAAGTCAATGGCAGGTGCAAATACATCAATCGCTGTTCTCAAGCGACGCATGCCGACCCGCATCTGATGCAAATTTTCTGGATCCTGATCAGCTAAGACTCCCTTCTCATACTTAGTTGATTTCTTAACGTGCTTCTGAATCGCACGATAAGCAACTTCTCTCAAGGAGAATTGAGCATCCAGTGTCTTGTTTTTCTGAGTCTTTGCAGATTTGGGGGACTGGATCTTCATAGTGGATTAGCCCAATGCAAAACAAGGCGGTCAAAAAAGCAAATCAGCCAATAGCCTTACTGATCAAAGTTTAGAGGTAATTGGGAGCAGATCATATAGATATGTACTCAGCATCTTCTGATAGGAATTAGGGATAAACTATTTCATTCTATGAAAGTTTAAAGCAGAAAGAATTTGGCGTTCAGTGAGATATCGTTACTCACTCTGAACCACTCGGCCTTTTTCAAGCGTTGAGCGATGGTCTGACAGTTATATTAACCTTAACTTAATCCAGCTGTGTATTCCCCTGCTAGTCATAGATGTACCGATCACTGCAGTGTCATGGAGCAGGAATACAAGCAAAACTAGGTATTGATTGGCTTAGCGCCAAAGTTTGTTATAGAACTCACAATTCCGCCACGCTTATCCAGAAAATTGCTTTATAAAGGAATAAATCATGATTCTACTTGAATTTACTCAATTTAAATAAGGACTATTCCTATCTTCAGTGTTGATTATTTGTGAATCATTTTAATTTTTCTTAAAAAGTACAAGAAAAGAAAATCACTGACCTCAATGGCGATGATTAATCTTCAAATTGTTCTTGCTTCTTTTAAGCTGTTTCCAAAGGCTTTTAATATCCTTATAGGCTTGCAAGGAAGAGATTTTTCCTGAGGTTTCCAGAGCACATATAAAATTAACCTTCTGGGCAAATTCTTGAAGATTCGCATTAAAAGCAAGGTTAGCAGGTGTAAATTCTCCTCGATATCGGCTACGAGGATATAAATAGCGATATTGACTACTGGGGCGTTCTTCTGGCAGATCGGAGGAAGTCACATTAATCAAGGTCCAGGGTGATCTTTTGCCCTATTATTTTAAGCTAGATTTTTCTATTGCAGGTTAGCCTAGTTAATACCACAATCCCAAGTTCTCATAGCATTATTTGGCCATCATTTACTTTCTCTTATTCCAAGGGGAAGGCCTACCTTATCGTTCACTTAACCTATTCTTTACCTTCGTCAGATATTCTCCAACGGAATGTAGAATATTAATACTTAATTCTTGTGTGGTTAGGGAGATTTAACGCCCATGTTTCTGAAGCATAAATCCATGAAATTATTTCGCTATGTTTCCCTAGCTGTTTTAGTTGCTAGCGTATCTGCCTGTGCAGGCAGTGAATCCACGGAAGGCCCTTCTAACTCGGGTTCCGACGCGAATCTGTCTGGAAAGATCAAGATTGATGGTTCTAGTACGGTTCTTCCCATCGCTGAGGCCATGGCCGAAGAATTCCAGTTAGCCAACAGTGATGTCAAGATAACCGTTGGTAAGTCTGGTACTGGTGGGGGCTTCAAGAAGTTCTGTGCGGGTGAAACCGAAATCTCAAATGCATCCCGCCCCATTAAGCAAAAGGAAATAGATTTGTGTGCGGAAAAGAATATCGAGTACATCGAAGTACCCGTTGCCTATGATGCCCTGTCTGTTGTTGTCAATAAGGATAATGATTGGGCGGAATGTATGACTGTCGATGAGCTAAAGACCGCCTGGGAAAAGGCTGCTCAAGGCAAGATTAGTAAGTGGAAACAGGTCAATTCTGAGTATCCAGATGCCCCTCTAACCCTTTATGGACCAGGTACAGACTCAGGTACCTTTGACTATTTCAATGAAGCAATTGCGGGTGAGGAAGGGAGCCGAGGCGATTTTGCCACTAGTGAAGATGACAACACCATTGTCCGTGGTGTTGCAGGAGATAAGAATGCCATGGGCTACTTCGGTTATTCCTACTATGAGGAAAATAAGGATTCTCTCAAAGCACTTCAAATTGATGGGGGGGATGGTTGTATCACCCCTAGCGATGAAACAGTTCTGGATGGAACCTATTCTCCTCTAGCGCGCCCTCTCTTTATTTATGTCAGCAAGGCGGCTATGGATCGCCCTGAAATGAAGTCCTTCGTTGAGTTTTACTTAGATCCCGCGAACAAGGAACTCGTCGCTGATGTGGGTTACTTCCCCATGCCAGATGATATCTATGGCAAGGCGTTGGCCCGTGCCCAGGAAGGCAAAACCGGAACCGTCTTCCCCGATGGAAAGACAGTTGGCGTTAAATTGAGTGACGTTCTTTAATTAACGCCACTCATCTAGGGATTCTGTTTGGGTAGGTAGTGCTATTCAGAATCCCTAAATAATTGGAGAATTGAGATAACCTGATTAGTTTGAATATGCATACTGAATCCACCTCACTCCCCCCACCTAATGACTCACAGTTGTGGAGGCCAAAACGAGGATTGAGCGTATGGTCTGAACGAATCGTTAAATGTTTGTTTGCCAGCTTCGCTCTGATTTCCATTGCCACAACCGTTGGCATTGTCGGCACCTTAGTCTTCGAAACGATTGAATTTTTCAAGGAGATCCCCTTGATTCGGTTTTTAACCGATACGCAATGGACTCCCTTGTTTAGTGATCAATTCGGTATTTTTGTTTTGATTAGCGCTACCTTTATGACCTCGCTGATTGCGTTAATGGTGGCGTTGCCGATTGGTTTGTTGGCTGCAATTTGCCTGAGTGAGTATGCATCCCCCAATGTACGTAGATGGTTGAAACCGGCATTGGAAGTGTTAGCCGGTATTCCTACAGTGGTCTACGGGTATTTCGCTCTGCTATTCGTCACACCGCTTCTCCAGGGATTCGTTCCAGGCTTGAAGATTTTTAACTCCCTAAGTGCGGGTATGGTGATGGGCTTTGCGATTATGCCTTTGGTGGCCTCCCTTAGTGAAGATGCCATTTATGCAGTTCCCCAAAGTCTTAGGCAAGGATCCTACGCATTAGGGACAACGAAGCGAGAAACCGTAACCGGGGTCGTTTTACCTGCGGCCTTGTCGGGGATTGTGGCATCCTGCGTACTGGCTATTTCCCGTGCCGTTGGGGAAACGATGATTGTCACAGTTGCTGCTGGTGCATCCCCTGTACTGACCCTGGATCCACGGGTTTCGGTGCAAACTATGACCTCGTTTATAGTCCAGGCCACCTTTGGAGACAACCCTGTCGGCACGATTGGCTATAAAACCTTGTTTGTGGTGGGGATGACACTGTTTCTGATTACATTTTGCCTGAATGTTTTTAGCTTCTGGTTTGTCCGCCGTTTCCAGGAGAAATACGAATGACTTTATCAAATCCCAGAGATTTACCCGATCTTCAAGACGATGCCAACGATCAGTTTAAGCCTGCTCTCGGTAGACGTTATCGGTGGGACCGTTTTTTTGAAATTCTGACTTGGTTGGCCACCATAATTAGTTTGGTGGTGCTGGTGACCTTACTCCTCGACGTGCTCTCTGACGGGGCAAGCAGTATTGACTTTGACTTTTTGACCAGTCCCCCTTCCCGCAAAGCTGCAAAAGCTGGGCTTTGGCCAGCGCTGATGGGCACCGTTTGGCTCCTATGCATTACTGCAGCCGTTTCATTCCCAATTGGCGTCGGGTCTGGCATTTTTCTGGAAGAGTTTGCCCCCGATAACCTGTTTACTCGGATCATTGAAATTAATGTGGGCAATTTAGCAGCCGTTCCTTCCATTGTGTATGGCCTTCTAGGACTAACGGTTTTCGTGGACATTATGCGTCCAATTACCGGTGGAAATAGTGTGCTAGCTGGAGGGTTAACGTTAGCCCTATTGATTATGCCCATCATTATTGTCAGTACCCGCGAAGCGTTGCGAGCTGTTCCTAGCAGCCTGCGCCAGGGCGGATTCGCCTTAGGGGCTACCCGCTGGCAAGTGATTCGAGATCTGGTTTTTCCTCAATCTCTGCCGGGGATTCTGACCGGAACGATTCTGGCCCTTTCCCGTGCTATTGGCGAAACAGCCCCTATTTTAGTGGTGGGTGCGGCAGGCTATATCGCTTTTGCTCCTCCTTTGTCTTTGGAGGGATTGCAATCTGACTTTACGGCGCTGCCCATTCAAATTTATGTCTGGATTGCCCGGGCTAAGAAGTCGTTTGAGCCGATTGCAGCTGGAGGGATCATCATTTTGCTAGTGGTCCTATTGTTGATGAATGCAACCGCTATTCTGCTTCGTAATAAATTTCAGAATCAAAAGCTGTGATCCTAATCTCATCATTTTCTTTCATCCCTTAACCTAGTAATAAGCTGTGCTCTTTAAGGTGAAATGAGAATAATAAATCGACTCTCACTGATAAGCTTGTGGATGCGAACCCATGACTAACCTTGCCGACTCACCTATGACCTCTGATTCCAGTCCAGTTACAGATCAACCTGCGCTCAAGATGGAAGGGGTGTCTGTTTACTATGGATCCACTCCGGCTGTCCGTGAAGTATTTCTCGATATTCCAGCAAGTCAAATCACGGCTTTTATTGGGCCATCGGGCTGTGGCAAAAGCACGGTACTGCGCTGCTTCAATCGCACTAATGACTTGATTCCTAGCGCCAAGGTGAAGGGGAATGTCTTTTTCCGAGGCGTCAACCTCTACAGCAAGAAGGTGGATCCGGTTGAAGTTCGGCGTCGGATTGGCATGGTCTTCCAAAAGCCGAATCCTTTCCCAAAATCAATCTACGAGAATATCGCCTTTGGTGCCCGCATCAATGGCTATCAGGGCGATATGGACCAGTTGGTGGAAAGTTCTCTTCGGAAGGCTGCCATTTGGGATGAGGTAAAGGACAAGCTCAAGGAGAGTGGACTTTCCCTGTCGGGGGGACAGCAGCAGCGGCTGTGTATTGCTCGTGCGATCGCAATCCAACCCGAAGTCATCCTGATGGACGAGCCCTGCTCAGCCTTAGATCCCATTTCAACCCTACGGATCGAAGAACTGATGCAGGAGTTAAAAGAGCAGTACACCATTGTGATTGTTACTCACAATATGCAGCAGGCATCTCGGGTCTCAGATAAAACAGCCTTTTTTAATGCGGAAGCCACTGAGCAAGGCGGCAAGCTGGGATATTTGGTGGAATATAACGATACCGTCACCATCTTCACCAATCCCAAGCAAGACTATACGCGGGACTATGTTTCGGGGCGATTTGGTTAATTTTGGCTAATTCTCCAATCTTATACATCCACAGCAATACCGAGGAAGTTAGGGGATTCGACTTCCTCGGTATTGTTTTTACCGATCTAGCTCTGTATGGGTGACCCTTTACAGCGCTCCAAGTTGGGTTTCAGCAGCATTGAGGGCTGCATTGCCACCGAATACAATCACTGTATCCTCACCACTCAAATCAATTTGCAACAAGCCATTGGAGATTCTACTGAAGGCCACTGATCCTCCAGCCCCCAGATAATCATCGAAGTTGAAGGAATCTTGGGCCTGGAAGCCTTGAATGATGTCGATATCGGAGATGCCATCCAAGAGATCACCTTCAAACCTAAAGACATCAGCACCTTGGTTCCCTTGCATGACATCATTTCCAGTGCCACCATTGAGGTCATCCGCGCCCCGACCGCCAAACAAAACGTCATCACCAGCGCCGCCAGTCAGCATATCCGCTCCTCTGCCGCCTCGGAGGATGTCGTTGCCATCGCCACCCATAAGTGTGTCATTACCTCGACGTCCGGTTAGACTATCGTCACCAGCATCTCCTTCAAATAGATCCTTACCCGATCCTCCTGTCATCGTGTCATTGCCATTGCCCCCAAAAGCGGACAAATCAGTCGTAGCTTCTGCTCCATCCAGAACATCATTACCATCCCCTCCGCTGAAAATCACGTTTTCCAGACCCGTTGCGGATAGGTCGCCTACGGTAAATTGATCATCCCCACCATCACCATTGACCTCCAAAGTTTCAACCGTACTGATATCGAGTTCAAACTCGACCAGATTGGCGCGTCTAAACAAGACATCGCTGCCCCCTGCGTTCACCTCGAACTCATCACCTTGATCGATACTGCCATTCACTTCAACCGTATCCAGATCTGAGCCGCCATCGATACGATCTGTGGCATCACCATCATTCCAAATGATGCGATCGTTGCCATCGCCCCCTAGTTTGGTGTCATCTCCCTTGTCACCGACGAGAATGTCATCGCCTGCCCCGCCATCTATGAAGTCGTTACCGTCTCCTCCACTAACGAGGTCATTGCCATCCCCGCCTTGGACCACATCATTGCTGCCAAAGGCCAGAATGGAATCGTCTCCACCCAAGCCTCGGATAAAGTCCCCTCCTGGCGTCCCCGTCAAGCGGTTATCCTCATCATCGCCATCAATGGTTTCAGCCACCTGCGGCTCACCATATAGAAGGTCATCAATCACAACAATATCAACCCCATTGTCTGGATCATCATCTGGACCAATCGGGGTATTGCCGCTAGTAATTTCCACGCGGTATAGATTGTTATCCTCAAAGGTTGCGCCTAGGAAGGACAATCCCTGCGGATCTGGATCAACAAATTCAGATAGGAGAAGATTGCCATCGATATCGAAGTATTCAATTTTGGTACTGTCGGCTAAATCAACATCCGTAAAAACCGCGCCAAAGCCACTGGACGTGGCTCGCACATTAGACCCAGACACAAAGAACTCCACCTCAGTGACGTTGGAACCAGAAGGGGTAAAGAGTCGAGGATCGCTGAAGGTTTGAAATTGGTCAGGATAAGTCGCATTGATACTGTCAAACTCATTATCGGGGGCACCCGGATCATCATTGGTGGGGTTACTAACGCGAAACTCGGAGTCTGCATCAGTTATAAATTCAGCACCACGGGTAACGGTGGTATTAAAAAAGTCGCCGGGCATATCAAAGGGGACAATATCAGCATCCCAGTCAATTTGGCGTCTGCCTTCGGCGATAGGGCCAGAGTCATTCCCATTGTTGGGTTCACCCAGCGCTGCCTGAAACTCAGCAACAACAGACGAAATATCACCTGTACTTTCGAAGATAGCCATAGAATTGAACTCCTTTTATGTAATTAAAAAATTTTCTGTAGGCACAACTCAGCGCAAAAAAATCTATTTTTCGGCATCAGAAAGTTGCTTAAAACAAGCGGTAAAGGTTCTTCCCGTTCTGCCGAATCTAATCTTTACGCTGCGTTAAGTTATTCGGGAACATCACAAAAGCTCTAATGAGATACCCAATGGCTATGCCAATCCATAGATTGTATTAATCTTGAGCGCGAACATTGTCCACAACGCTGGAAACATAATCTATGGACAATCACAGTGCCACCATGGAAATAGAGGGAAATAAAATATTTATCACCTGCACTCAGGGAATATTGAGTGGATATTATTCCTGAGATAGATAAAGGTTCATCCGATTCAATATGTTATGGAGCTATTACAATAGTGTTTATAGCCTTGCTGATACATATTCAGTCAGTAAACATGCTGGATCGAGTAAAACCAATAACAGTTAGCTAGATCACTAGCTATCTGTAATCAAACAACAGTCTTAGCTGAGTTCGGAGTGGAGAATAGCTGACTTGTAGCTGACTTATGGCTGAGTATTTTTAATCTTCATAGATAAAAATTCACAGAGGTTTTAGAGTTTTATTTTGATAAGAAAATTTTTAGAATTGATCCCTTCAAATAAAATTTTCTGGGGGAGTATAGATTGACTGGTGTTCATGGTGGATACCATGAATTCTTTATAGGGGCATGGCTTTATAGAAACCATGTTTTAACAAGAACTTACAGTCTGCTGATCTCTAGTTATAAAGACCTTGCTAGCAAGCTACCTTGGAGTGGGGAATGTCCAGATCTCTCAGTGTCCGTGATGACTGTATTGGAAAGGCCAAATTAGCTCTGAAACGGAACGGCTTTCATAGTCAACGGTCGCTGGCAGAAAGTGTAGGCTTTAGTTTATCAACAGTAGGAAATTTCTTGCGCGGGAAGCCTGTTGATGTTGCAACCTTTACTGAGCTTTGTACCCAACTCGGTTTAGATTGGCAGACCATTTCCACCTTCGAGAACAAACATTGGAATAGTCCTCAAGACGAACTCGTTCTGCCAAAACAGTCGGCTGCTCGCACCCGATATCAAGATTGGGGAGAAGCCATTGATGTTTCTATTTTTTATGGTCGCAGCCCAGAGTTACATAAGCTGCAAACCTGGATTCTGAATGATGATTGTCGTTTGATTACGATTTTGGGAATGGGTGGGGTTGGTAAAACAACACTCTCCGTTAAATTAGCGCAGCAGTTGCAGGATCAGTTTGATACGGTAATTTTTCGGAGTTTACGCAATGCCCCTCCTCTACAACCCTTTTTAATCAACCTCATTCAAGTTCTCTCTCATCATCAAGACACCCATATTTATAACTCTCTGTCTGATTTACTGTCTCGATTAGTACAGTATTTGCAAGACAGTTGCTGTCTGCTGGTGATAGATAATGCCGAGTCAATTTTGGCAAGCTGCAACCGGACTGGGGCTTACCGAACAGGCTATGAAGAGTATGGACAATTGCTACAGTTGGTGGGCAAAACACCCCATAAAAGCTGTCTAATTCTGACGTCTAGGGAAAAACCTCAAGGTCTCAATGCCCTTGAAGGGGATAGGTTACCGGTTCGCTGTTTACAAATACAAGGGTTATCAACTCAAGCTGGCCGAGAAATTTTTAACTCTGTTGGAACGTATACAGGGGCCGATCAGGATTGGTTCAGTTTGACTAGGCGATATGCCGGTAACCCGCTGGCCCTAAAGATTATTGCATCCTTCGTCCGAGATGTTTTTGAGTCGGATCTCTCTGGTTTTCTGAATTTTCTGAATAGCGAACTCTTCATTTTTGATGACATTAGAGATCTGCTGGATCAACAATTTCAGCGATTAAGTCCGATTGAAACAGAGGTTATGCATTGGTTGGCAATCAATCGGGAGCCTGTTTCATATCAAGACTTACAGGCCGATATTTTTTCCCTTACCCCCATGGGAGAACTGTTACAAGCGATCGCAGCCCTACAGCATCGATCCCTGATCGAGAAATCCGTCCATCATTTCACCTTGCAACCCGTGGTTATGGAATATATGACGGCCAAGCTGATCCAGCAAGTCACTGAATCTATCCTGCAAAATCAAGTGGGTTGTCTCTCTCAATATCCGTTGGTAAAAGCTCAAGCTTCGGTCTCTATTAGCGAAACCCAAAGATGCCTAATTTTGCAGCCCATCGTAGATAATTTATTGTCCTATTTCCGGACGCCAACGGCTATTACTGATCGCTTATTTTCTTTGCTGACTAGGCTCCGGGGTCAATCCACCCAAGCAACAGGATATTTCTGTGGAAACTTGCTCCATTTTGCTCAGCAGTTGGAAGTGGATATCAGTGGCTACGACTTTTCGGGACTGACCCTCTGGCAAGCCAACTTGCAGGGGATGCCG
The DNA here is from genome assembly GCF_028285565.1 of Acaryochloris sp. IP29b_bin.148. Taxonomy (GTDB): domain Bacteria; phylum Cyanobacteriota; class Cyanobacteriia; order Thermosynechococcales; family Thermosynechococcaceae; genus Acaryochloris. The sequence goes on along the minus strand of NZ_JANQOY010000239.1, from coordinate 65,452 downwards.
CTGCACAATACTAACTTCGCCAATGCTGACTTTAGCAATGTGGCCTTTTCCGAAGTGCTAGACGAAGTCAAAGCCCTCGCCTTCAGCCCCAACGGTCAGTGTCTAGCGATCGCTGATCAAGACTGCAAAGTCAGAGTCTGGTGTACTCGTACTTACCAACAACTCTGGGTCGGACAGGAACACCAGAACGCAGTCCTCTCCGTCGCCTTCAGTCCCGATAGCCAATCTCTGATCAGCGCCAGTGCCGACCATACCCTCAAACTCTGGAATGTAGAGACAGGCACCTGTGTTCATACTTTCGAAGACCATCAGTCCGAAGTCTGTGCCGTTGCCTTTAGTCCCAACGGGCAATCCTTCGCCTCCGGCAGTAAAGACTGTACCGTCAAAGTGTGGGACATTAATCGGGGCCAATGCCAACAAACCTTACAAGGTCATCAACAAGCGGTATTTACCGTGGCCTTTAACACCGATGGCTCCTTGATTGCTAGTGGCAGCTCTGATAAAACCATCAAGCTCTGGAATGTGGAAACAGGCACCTGTCAACAGACCTTGCAAGGTCATACCAATTGGGTGATGTCTGTTGCCTTTGCCCCCCACACTCAAAGATTAGCCAGTTGTAGTACAGACAAAACCATCAAGTTTTGGAATTACAACAGCGGTGAGTGCATCCAAACGCTCCACAGTCATCGCAACTGGGTATTATCTATTGCCTTTAGCCCAGACGGTAGCCAGCTTGTCAGCAGCAGTGGCGACCAAACCGTCAAACTTTGGGAGGTCAAGAGTGGCATCTGTCTTCAGACCCTATCTGGACATGATCACGGCATTGTCGCTGTCGCCTTCCATCCCCACGGTCACCTGGTTGCCAGTGGTAGTCATGATCAAACTATGCGGCTATGGCATCCAGACACGGGGGCTTGCCTAAAAGTATTGACGGGCTATACCAACCGAATTTTTGCCGTGGCTTGTAGTCCCGATGGCCACACCCTTGCCAGCGGTAGTTTCGACCAGAGCATTCGGCTTTGGAACCGTCAGCAAGGTCAGGTGATGCGATCGCTTAAGGGCCACCATCATCCTGTTTATTCCTTGGCTTTTAGTCCCAAAGATCAAACTCTAGCTAGTGGCGGGGGGGACTATGCCATTAAGCTTTGGCACTATCCTACGGGTCAATGTCTTAGCACCCTCACGGGGCATCGGGGCTGGGTCTATGCCCTCGCCTACAGCCCCGATGGGGACTGGCTGGTGAGTGGCGCTAGCGACCATACCGTCAAAGTCTGGCGTATCAGCACCGAAGATTGTGTGATGACGTTGACGGGACATCAGACCTGGATTTGGTCAGTGGCGGTCAGTCCAGATGGCAGCAGAGTCGCAAGTGGGAGTGGCGATCGCACGATTAAGCTATGGGAGGCGCAGACGGGAGCGTGTCTCCATACCTTAAGGGAACACCAGGATCGGGTGTACTCAGTGGCCTTTAGCCCCGATGGTCAATTCTTGGCAAGCGGCAGTTTTGACCACACCATTAAAGTCTGGGAGGTGGAGACAGGCGAGTGCCGACAACACATGATGGGGCATACCAATGGTGTGTATACGGTGGCCTTCAGTCCCGATGGGAGACTATTAGCAAGTGGGAGTTTGGACCATACGATCAAGCTATGGGACCTGTCTACGGGAAGATGTATAGGAACCTTTGAGGGGCATGAAAATGAGGTGAGATCGTTGGTGTTTTTGCCACCATTGTCGTCTAAGGATAAGGCACCGCTTCAGCTAGCAAGTGGGTCACAGGATCAGACATTACGGATTTGGCAGGTGCCGACGGGCGAGTGTCAAGGGGTGTTAAAAGTGAAGCCGCTGTATGACGGGATGAATATCACGGGGACGACGGGGTTGACGATGGCTCAGAAGGCTTCTCTTAAAGCCTTAGGTGCGGTTGAAAGTCGTGATCAAACAGCAGTATTCAGTTTGACTAGCGGTTGAAGGGAATCACACTGCCCTTATTAACACCGCGAGAGCTTCGAAATTCACACTCCTATGAGCTGATCAGCGCTACGCTCAAGACAGACGCGTTACACAGGAACGATTGCTCCATGCCCCTAAACCGCATTGAACCTGGCCCTGGCCAAGAATCCGTTTGGGATTACCCTCGACCACCCCGCCTGGAAGATTCACCCAAACAGATTCAGGTGACGTTTAATGGGGTGATCCTGGCCGACACTCACCATGCCAAGCGCGTCCTAGAGACGAGCCATCCACCGGTGTACTATATTCCACCCACTGACATTCAAATGGCGTATTTGCAGCAAACTCGACGCTCTACTTTTTGTGAATGGAAAGGATCGGCGAGCTATTACACGGTAACGGTGGGCGATCGCACCGAGGAAAATGTTGCCTGGTTTTATACCAACCCCACGCCTCGCTTTGCGGACCTCAAAGATTATGTGGCCTTCTATCCCAGTCGGATGGACCGTTGCACCGTCGATGGTGAGGTGGTTCAAGCCCAATCTGGGGATTTCTATGGCGGCTGGGTGACACAAGATATCGTCGGTCCCTTTAAGGGCGGTGCTGGGACCTGGGGTTGGTGAGGCAAGCTACACTCACTTAAGCAGGCTCAAGAACTGTAATCACAGGTTTGTGATCGGAACCACCCGTCTGGCCAGTCCAAGTTTTTAAGACTTTAAACCCACGTGTTTCGATATGATCCAGGGGAATTTTGATATATCGGGTCTTTAGCGTCTGGTTAAAATACCAAGTTGCCCAGATCCACCGACGATGGCCTGTATTCTGCAGCTGACTCAGACGCTCAAAACGCTGAAAATGAGCAGACCAGGGGGTAGCATTAAAATCCCCCAACACCATCAATTTGCCCTCAACCGCTTGGCTTGCCTTGGCAAAGGTATCCAGCTGTTGATTGCGGATATGAAAAAATGTCTGGATCAGGGGCACTGGTGGGTGAATCCCAATCACCGTTACAATATCGTTCTCAAGTTGCAGCTTGGCGACCAGACTAAAGGTCTGCCCCCTCGTCTTCACCCCAAAGTCCTCGGTCGTGGCGTCTAAGATAGGATATTGACTCAATAGGGCATTGTTGCTACCGCTTGTTCGGTAGCTATAGGGAAAATCGAGTTGCGATCGCAGCTCAGCCATCATGGCTTGACTTACTTCTGAAAGAAATAGAATATCTGGGTCTTCACGCAAAATAGACTGTTCGATGGCCTTTGGATTGGGGTTGTCAATCCAAAGGTTGTAGGCCATCACTCGCAAGCCTTCTGGAGCAGCCCCAGAAGAGGGGAAACCCACCCAACCAAAAACAGGTGCCCCAATTAATACGAACAGGAGTGTTGCCAAACCCACACGAAGCATCTGATGCCGCAAGCGAGGGATTGATACCACTAAAGCAAGACTCACGAATGGAATCACTCCCCAATAAGGCCACAATTCAACGAGGACGGCTAAGGGCCAGCGGAATTTCAAAGGACTGTAGTAAAGCAGCACCAGCAATCCACTCAGTAGTAACAGAATGTTAGAAATCAGCTGATGCATGAATATTCAATCTCTAGAAGCGATAAAGGTAAGGGAGACGGAGGTTAGGTTAACCTGGAAACTAGGTTAGAACTCAAGGTTCTCGGTATAGCGCTTGGCGGAGTCTTTGGCCATAGCTCCTAGATTCTTTCATAGAAACTTAAATGGATGGAATCCCCTGACACAATTTGCGAGTTTTGGTTTGGGTCGAGCCAGGATGATATGGAGGTTGCCCAACAGCGCTCTAAATTCTGGTGGTCAAAGAATCCTGAGGTTGATGCCGAAATCAAAGCTCGTTTTTCTAGCTATTTGCCCAGAGTGATAAGCGGCGAACTAGAGCAATGGCGACAGACGCCATTGGGAGTACTGGCGTTGATTTTGCTGACGGATCAGTTTTCTCGCAATATGTTTCGGGGCACGGCAGAGGCGTTTGCTTATGATGCGATCGCAAGCACGCTCTGTAAACAAGGTCTTAAAAACGCCACCGATCAAACCTTACGTCCCATACAGCGGGTGTTCTTCTACCTACCTTTAGAGCATTCTGAATCCTTAGCCGACCAAGAATATTGCCTTCAACTGTTCCAACGTCTGGCCGCAGAAGCTGAACCTCTTTTAAAGGATACCTTCGAGCGCTATATTGACTTTGCAGTGCGGCATCGAGATATCATTAACCGCTTTGGTCGCTTCCCCCACCGTAACGCCATCCTTAATCGAGACTCTACTCAGGCCGAAATAGACTTCTTAAAAACGCCTGGATCATCTTTTTAAGAATTGAAAATGCTGTGTTGAGGTTGGTCATTACATAGCTTAGCCGTCGATTATTGCTCAGCAACCTTAACAACATTGCACATACTGGCATCTTCACCCATCCAAGTTAGATTGCTGAAGCATTTACAGCCCCTATGTTACGGTTAACAGTATTATTAAGTTTCTTTAAGTTAGTTCAGCAACGACATGGCTCCATATTCTGGTCAAGCAGTAGTTATTGGCGGAAGTATTTCAGGACTTCTATCAGCCCGAATTTTGGCCGATCACTTCGAACAAGTCCTGATTCTAGAAAGGGATATCACACCAGAAGATCCTGTCCCTCGCAAAGGCGTTCCTCAATCTTTTCATGGACATGTGTTGTTAGCTCAGGGGGTTAAGATCCTCGACCAACTCTTTCCTGGCTTTTGTGAACAATTAAAAGCTAGAGGCGCTGCCGAAATAGATTTGCTAGCAGATTATTTAGCTCAAACAGATGGTGATGCATGGTTACCTAGATTCCATTCGGGTATCTACACATACGGCTGTACTCGCAGTCTTATTGAAACGCTCATCAGAGAGCGCTTATGTGAATTTCCCCAGGTTCAATTTGAAGACAAACAACAAGTTCTTGGGCTTAAAGGAGATCCGAGTCGAAAAGCAGTTATAGCCGTCAACAGCCGATCTCGATCTGGACTTGATCAACAAGTACCCGCGCAACTAGTGGTTGATGCCAGTGGTAGGGGATCTAAAGCGCCTCAATGGTTACAGACCATTGGTTATGACAAACCTGAAGAAATCAAAATTGACCCTCTTTTAACCTATGGCAGTCGAGTCTATCAGGTTCCAGACAATTTTGAGCATGATTGGAAAGGGATTCTATTGGGAGCCCAAGGTGCCGACAATCCTCGCTCTGCCATTCTGGTTGCGGTTGAAGATAATCGCTGGCTGGTTACTTTTGGCGGCTATGGCGAAGTGCAACCGGCCCAAGAGGAAGAGGGCTTTCTAGATTTTGCCCGCAAATTAAGAAGTCCTGTTCTATACGAAGCCCTCATGGTGGCTAAACCGCTCACACCAATTTATCGATACAAAGGAACAGTCAACAGAAGACGTTACTTTGAAAAACTATCCCGCTGGCCTGAAAACTTCATCGTTATTGGGGATGCAGCTTGCGCCTTTAATCCTACTCACGGCAAAGGCATCACCAATGCTGCTTTATCTGCCCTCTGCCTCAACCAAACATTAGAATCCTACTCTCCTCAAACCTTGCAAGGCTTTAGCTTTAAGTTCCAAAAGCAGCTTGCTAAAGTCAATGAGGAAACCTGGAGTGAGGTTTTGGACAGGGATTCACATCTACATACTGTTCAACACAAACCCTCGTTTTTAAGCCTAAATCAACTCCTTAGACCGTATTTACTTGAAGTCTTTGGTGCAGCTCAGTCCAATCCAAAAGTTTTCCAAAAAGTCCTCGAAATATTACATCAACTCCAACCCAAAACGTCTCTATTTGAGCAAGATCTGCTGCTAGAAGTTGCCAAACAAGCCGTTATTCCAAAATCTCTACGCAAGATTACAAAAAAAGATCACACGATTCCAAAACGCCTTCACTCCAAACAAGAACTAGAACAAACTCTCCACCATCGCTATATCTATACAAATGGCATCCGTTTGCACTACGTTACCCAAGGGGAAGGGCCACTAGTTGTCTTGCTGCACGGCTTCCCAGAATTTTGGTATTCCTGGAGACACCAAATCCCTGAGTTAGCCCAAAATTTCAAAGTTGTCGCACTTGATCTGAGGGGCTATAACGACAGTGATAAGCCCAAAGACGCCAAAGCCTACCACATCACTGAGCTGATGAAAGACGTTCAAGGGGTGATCAAAGGCTTAGGGTACGACCATTGCATCCTTGCTGGCCATGACTGGGGAGGAGCCATTGCGTGGAATTTTGCCCATCGCTATCCAGAGATGGTGGAGAAATTAGTCGTGATGAATATGCCTCATCCTGCGGCCTTCAGCAAAGCCTTAACAAGCAACCCCCAGCAAATGCTCAAGAGTTGGTATATCCCCTTTTTCCAACTGCCTGTGATACCCGAACTCTTAATGCAAGCTGAAGACTACCGAGCTATCACCTCTACTTTTTCGGATGGGGTCTCGAATAAGCATGCTTTTTCACCTCAAGATATCGAAATATTTAAAGATGCGGTTGCTAAGCGAGGAGCCCTCACCGCCATGCTGAATTACTACCGCTGCAACTCTGATCTATTTCAGCAGGACTGGAAAAGGTTGGACATTCCCACCTTAATGCTTTGGGGCATAGATGATGCGGTTTTAGGCAAGGAGCTAACCTTCTCGACCAAAAACTATGTTAGCCATTTGCAAATCAAGTACCTCGAGAATTGCAGTCACTGGACTCAGCAAGAACAGCCTGAGCTTGTGAATCGCTATATGAAGAAGTTCCTCTTGTCTGAGGATGGACACAATAACGCTTCTGTCGGTAAACCTTTGGTTGCAGCAGGCTTTCCATCCTAGTTGACGACCAGAATTCAACGGTTCAAACAAGGAGCCCTGTTGCCCCACCTGATATCAATTTCACCAACGAACTACTTGGATAAGGCTTGCATTAACCTTAATAAAACTTTATATTTCTAGTTATCTCAATTCATTTTGCAAAACCGAAAGAACAAAGTATGCCAAGGGTCAAAATTAGCTTATGGTGTGGGTAGCTGTACTATTTTTTGAGTCTAGCGTCGGTCTCTAGTGGTCATTACGTTTCAATCTAATAACAGAGCATATCGTCCATGTTCTCCAGCATCTATTTACAGCACAGCTATCAGGTTTATTGCCAATAAACCGTTCCTCTCCGATACAACAGGGTATGCAAGAACTTTCCTATATTGAAATTCCCACACCGAATACTGACGCGGTTAGACTTTGGTTGCAATCTTCATATATTCCCCTTTCAGGTCAAAAGCAATCGACCCCTTCTGGTTGCCGTTTACAGTTTCAGGGGCGATCGAGTGAACTGGCGATCTTTGTATGGTCCTTGCAACGCACCACCTATCTCAAGGTGTTTCGCTGGGGTTCTGCTCCGGTGCCGCAGGAAAAAAAGTTGGTCAAAGTCCTAGAGCAGGCTCTAAGAACCCACTTTCCCTATTACTATCCCCAGCCTCCCGCCATTGATTTAGAGCAAGAGTCGATCTTTGCCGCCTTAGCCAAGGACTATCCGCGCACCGTCCAATATTTTCAACGGTTCCCCAATGGGGAATATGATCTCACCCGTGCCTACTGGTGGGAACAACGCTGGCGCGAAGGGGTCCGCCACCCACAGCAACCCCGGCAAGTGGTGTTTTCCCAGCCAGTCTCCAGTACGCCCGAGTATGATTTGGTCTATTTGGGTGGTGCCCTTGGGGTGATTCATGCTGCGGTGATGGCCCGCTTAGGCTATCGAGTGCTGCTGATTGAGCGGCTGCCCTTTGGCCGCATGAATCGGGAGTGGAATATCTCCCGCAGTGAGTTTGCCAATCTGATTGATTTGGGGCTGTTCACCCCAGCCGAATTTGAAAGTTTGATCGCCTCTGAATATGTGGATGGCTATCACAAGTTTTTTGATGCCAACAATCCATCCCAATGTAAGGCCCCTGTTCTAAAGACGCCTACGGTCCTCAATATTGCCATTGACTCAGAACGACTGCTGCGGTTATGTGGTGAAAAGCTCAGGCAAGCCGGAGGAGAAATTTGGGACCAAACCGAATTTCAGCGAGTGGATATTGGCGAGGCCGCCTGTGTACAGGCCGTTCATCTACCGAGTGGTGCGGAAAAAACGGTCACAGGACGCTTACTGGTGGACGCAATGGGAACAGCCTCTCCCATTGCTTGGCAACTGAATGGCGGTCGGTCTTTTGATAGTGTTTGTCCTACGGTAGGGGCGGTGATTTCTGGCTTAGATCGCGAAGTTTGGGATGCCCGATACGGAGATGTCCTTAATAGCCACGGCGATATTTCCCGGGGCCGTCAGTTAATTTGGGAACTATTCCCTGGCAAAGGGGATGAGCTGACCTTCTACCTATTTCATTACCATCAGGTGCATCCCGACAATCCTGGCTCTTTGCTGGAAATGTATGAGGACTTTTTTACGATTCTGCCGGAGTATCGCCGTTGCGATTTAGAGGAGCTGAATTGGATCAAGCCCACCTTTGGCTATATCCCAGGGCATTTTAGTTTGGATAGTTCAGATCGCACCATTGCCTTTGATCGACTAATTGCGATCGGAGACTCGGCCTCCTTGCAGTCACCCTTAATTTTCACTGGGTTTGGCTCCTTAGTCCGCAACCTACCCCGACTGACGGATTTACTGGATACCGCCCTTAAACACGATTTGTTGCAAGCGAAACATTTGAATCAAATTCGGGCTTATCAGAGCAATGTGGCCGTCACCTGGTTATTCTCGCGAGGGATGATGGTACCCACGGGTCAGCATTTACCCCCTGAGCGCGTGAATGCCATGCTCAATACCTTCTTTGGCATCCTAGAAGAAGAAGATCCAGAGGTGACGGAGGCCTTTATTAAGGATCGGTTTGGCTGGCTACCCCTTAATCGGCTGGCCCTGAAAGCAGCCTTTACAAATCCCGCTCTCCTCCTGTGGATTTGGGTGGTGGTGGGTTCTAAGGACTTAATCCGCTGGCTAAGTAGCTATTGGAACTTTACCGTGGATGCCTTTGGCAATGCCTTGCTGCGCGCTTGGTTCCCTCGGATGGTGCGTTGGCTACAGCCTTTGCTAGAAAAGCGGTTTCCTCAACTGTGGCTGAGTTTATTAACGCGGAGCTATGCGGTGACTTATTCCCTGGGACAAGCCCGGGTGGAGCAAGTCCTCAAGCCTCAACCTAAATCCGAACCTGCAATTGTCAAGTAGTTGTGTTCTCCAACGAGTGGGCTGTTTCACATGCGATATACGGCAACTTTACGCACGAACTGCAGTATCAATTTCACTGATTTTGATGATGTCACAGTTGATTTTATAGCAACTGGATAGATTAATTTCTTTCTTTCACAGGTAATGATGCTAGCCATAGTGTTGCACAAATGGCAAAGAACATTAGCGTTAGATCAATCGTTTTACACATTTCAGGGGGCCAAAACCCCTTTATCATTGCGAGTAATAAAGCAAATTTAAAGCCGAGATATTCTAGAACTACAATAGCAAATCCAATAACGGGAAGATGAGCTTTCATTGAGTGACTTCCAATAAAGGTTATAAATACGGTCATCCTGAATTACAATAATCTAGACAAAATTTCGACTAGTTTGTATAAGAATGGCACCAGAACTAAGAAGTTAATGTATCAATTGCTGCAGTTCAGATATAGCGAATAGTCCACACTGACCTATTCTCTGAATCGCAACTTATTGAACGTCAATGATGCTGTTTCCAAAGTTTCTAACAGCGTTATTGTGCCACTGGATACTTGAAATGGCAGTAGAGAAAATCTGCCGCCATTCATCCGTTCTTGAAATTCAGTTACCCGTATTGTGCCCTCAGTTTTCGAAATTATGACCTTTACGAATAAACTTTTAAAGGTAGAAATAGGGAATGAATAGCAACAAAATCCTTAACAATTCTGCAACCTAAACCAGAATGGAAATGCGGGAATAGAATAGGTCGCTTTTATCTCCTGCCGAACCTCTCGATTCAAGTGCTATGTGCTTCACCTTAAATCTTTAGAAATCACGATGGTCTTGATGCGATCGCTATCTCGTACTGGATCTCCATACGTCTTATCAATTTCAAAGGAAATACCCTTTTTGGGGTAGGACCACTGCCATGTATTGGTGGGTGAGCGCTTAGGATTACCGTAAGCTTCTTTGATTTGTTTGCGTGTATCTCCTAACCCGATTCCTTCCTCCGTCTTCCCTTTATAGGGGCAATTATCTTTAATGCAATTTACACGGATCTCCTTTAAAGGTAATGCCCCTTCTCGTTGTAATTGATTAACCCGTTGTTCAAACACAAATTGAAACCCTTGGGATTTATAGTTCAGGGTGATAACGTCCAATTGCCCGGATGTGCACACTCCATCTACACATTTTGATTCAGTAAACCCACGGACGTTGCGTTTATAGTTCCGTCCTAACTGAGCCGTGATTTCTCTTAGTGAAGTAGAGCGAAGGTTAATATCACCAAAGCCAACGCCAGGCTTCAGGGTTGCATTGAGATACTTACTTTGAGTTTGAATCTGGGCAACTTCATTGCATGCACTTATTAGAGGAACGCTGAGCAACGTGACAATAGAAAAGAAAGATTTAGAATATTGCATCACTAACACGGACTGCAAAGGCAGGTTAATTTGTTAGGGTTAGGATGCCCATTTTCTAACTCATACTAAATCTGCTTCATCCGCCATAATATTGTCAAACTGTTTGTCAAAATCGTTCAAATTCCCATGGTTACAGAAAGTGGCGCATCGGCGGATAGCAAAATTAGCCAAAGGACCATTCAAGCTAAGCCAACCATTTATATACAGAAAGTGGCGCATAATTTGGAATAGCCATCATCTGAAACGACGGGTTTTCTTACCTACGTGCTTTTTTTCGTTCACCCGTGGCCAATATTCTGTAGATTGTAGAGAAGTGTCCCAACCCTGCTCATATCCAATCGCAAGGGTGCTGTAACCGCTGAATTATGCCCTGCATATGACTATGAAATGGACGGTTGAGCAAGTCATTGCTCTATCTCCGGACGATAAATCCACTAAAAACGGTAAAAGTTTAGCCAACGCAAGTAAATGGCCCACCCTAGGCACTAATGAACAGGCCATTTGGGGTGAATGTCGAGGAAGTGGCAAGAAACCGTACCGAACCCAAATTGATTTGAGCGAACCCGCCTTTCTCTGTAGTTGCCCTAGTCGCAAGTTTCCCTGCAAGCATTCCCTGGCCTTATTTTTACTGTTTGCCAATCAAGCTGATTTATTTACCCCGACCGATCCGCCCGATTGGGTACAGGAATGGTTAGAGAAGCGATCGCAAACCGCATCACGGAAGCAGACTAAAGCCAAGGCCACCGCTGATCCAGAAGCCCAAGCCAAGCGGATGGCCCAGCGGGAAGCCAAAATTAGTGCAGGCTTGGCGGACTTAGACCAATGGTTACGGGATTTGATGCGTCAGGGTTTAGCCACTGCCCAAACGCAACCCTATCGCTTTTGGGAAAATGCGGCTGCTCGCATGGTTGATGCCCAAGCCCCAGGTTTAGCTCGCCGTCTACGGGATATGGCAGGCATTCCGCATACCGGCGGCAATTGGCCCTCTCGACTGCTGGCTGAATTGGGCAAGCTCTATTTATTGGTGCAAGGCTATCAACGATTGGCAATCCTACCCGAAGCAGTGCAAGCAGAAGTGCGATCGCAAATGGGTTGGACGCAAAAACAAGAGGAGCTACTCACGAACCCATCCTCTCTGGTGCTCGAAGATACCTGGTCTGTATTGGGCAAACACATCACTACCGAAGATAACTTAAATGTCCAGTGCGTCTGGCTTTGGGGATGTACCCATCAACGTCCTGCATTAATCCTCAGTTTTGGGTATCAAAATCAACCCCTCGACACCAGTTTGATGCCCGGTACGGCCGTGCCCGCCACACTCGTGTTTTATCCGGGGCTTTATCCACTGCGAGCATTGGTGAAAGAACGGCAACCCAGCGTTGACCTCCCCCCGCCCACCTTAAGCGCAGCGACCCTCTCAGCAGCAATGACCCACTATGGGGAAGCCATAGCCACCAATCCTTGGTTAAACCACTGTCCCCTGCTACTGGCAGCCGTTATTCCCCAACTGAGCGATCAAGGCTGGCGGGTCATCGACCCCCAAGGGGATCAATTACCGCTGCGGCCAGGGTTTGATGCTTGGCCACTGCTCGCCTTAAGTGGTGGACATCCTGTCATGCTGTTTGGGGAATGGGACGGTCAGACCCTCTTGCCCCTTAGCCTCTGGGCCAACAACCGCTTTATGCCCTGCTAGGAGGTCATTATGCCCACTCTCTGGGAAACCTTAATCGCCAATGCCTTGATTGGCACCGATCGTCAACCCCCACAGCTGCCAACCGGCGAGGGACCCTTACAAGCGTTGCTCAGCCAAGTGTCGTTGGAGCCAGAAGCCACACTCTTGCAATCTGCAGGCATTTTGGCGAGTTATCAACAAGCCGGGCAATGTCCGATCTCTGGGTCGGGAACGGTCCCTAGCCCCTGTTCTGCTGAAACCTTATCCCAGTGCAGTGACCGCACCCATCACCATTTACAAACGATTCTCAATGGTGAGTACAAAGCGGTCTTGCCCGAACTACTGGGTTTGATGGCCCAGGCGAAGCAGCTTGTTCCCCCAGCAGCCTTGCCCGCTTTATTAGATCAAGGGCGAGGCCAAACCGAATTACGCTCCAGGATTCAAGCCGTCATTGGCGAACGGGGTCGCTGGCTTGCCCAGCACAATTCGATGTGGGCCTACGCTGTTGGGCAACCTTTACCGCACACAGAGGCTGGGGAAATCGATCAACAGGCTGTGGAAAACTTGTGGAAAACTTCTGATCCCCCCCTCCGCATCGATCTGTTGAAAACTTTCAGAAGTCTTAAGCCTCAAGCCGCACAGGAGATGTTAAATACCACATGGAAGCAAGAAAAGGCTAAGGATAGAGCAACTTTTTTAGCGCTGCTCCACGCTAATCTCAGCTTGGCAGATGAACCCTTTCTAGAGATAGCCTTAAACGACCGCGCTCAGGATGTCCGCACCCAGGCAGGCACGTTGCTGGCTGGCTTACCTGACTCTCAATACGGTCAGCGGATGGCCGACCGGGTGACAACCTACGTTCAGTTTGAGGACAATACCGTTACCGTCCAACTCCCGAAAGAGGATGGCTCTTGGAAACAGGAGGGCCTAGAGCCTATCCCCGGCCAGTTCGGCAAGCGTGCCAGCCTCCTCAGTCAAATCGTCGCTGCGGTTCCGTTAGGGAAATGGTCCGGGGAACCCGCCTCATTGATTCGTATTGTTGAATCCCATCAGCATGGCGCTGCCGTTTTGGCAGGGTGGACCTTAGCTGCCCAACAACAAGCCCATGGGACTTGGGCACAAGCGCTAAGCCAATATTGGCTCAGCCAACCGAAAGCCGAGAGTTTGATCGAGGCTCAGTTGATTTTTGATCTACTCCCAGCCCCAGATCTGGAAACCCAGTTGGAGAACTGGTTGCAAAGCATGAAATCTGATTCTGCTGTTTGGAAAGAAGCCCTAAATCATCTCACGTCCCTAGGTCCATCCCCCAGTTTTGAATTCAGCCGCAAGATTTGGGCCTGGGTGAAAAGCGATCTCTATCCGCAGCTGACTCAGACCAAGCGTGCGTATCAGATGCGATCGCAACTCCAATCCTTAGCCCACTACCTGCATCCAGAGATCATCCATGAGGTCGATGCTTACCTCAACACCTTAGATATGGAGGTGCTGTCTAACTATCATCAAGATAGTTTGCTCAACTGGCGAGATACCCTCAATTTCCGTCAGGAAGTGTGGTCAGCGTTTGATATAGCGTTTTAAAGCGGGACATTCCCGAGCCCATCCATCAGGCTTGGGGAATGCTTTGAAATTCAGGCACTAATTCACTTCAGAATCATAGGCGACACGGGGCTTCAGGGCGCGTACCAAATCATGTCGCGTAATGATGCCCATTAAGGTTTGATCCGTGTCCACCACAGGTAAGCGGTTAATTTTCTTGTCGAGCATGATGTTGGCCGCAGTGGCTAACGGCATATCAGGCTGAGTGGTGATTGGTTTTGCAGACATTACATCCTGAACTAGCATTCCCAAGGCCTTCTGCATATGTTGGTGGAATTGCTTGGGAGACTCAAAATAAATCACACTGCCCAGCAATGTCATATACAAAGGCGGTTTCATGGGAGATTCTCTCACCAATAAATCACCTTCAGAAATAATGCCCACAACATGATGGGCTTTATCCACCACCGGTAAACCACTAATCCGATGTTCCTCTAGCAGCTTAATCACAGTCTCTAGGGAATCCGTAGGAGAAACAGCAATAGGATCTGCCGTCATAAAATCTTTAACCACAGGAGAAGAGACTGTCATTGGCTTACCTACAATGTCTGAACGGACCAAAATAAGGTCGACCGATTAACTATCGAACTTAGCGAGACGGTAGAGGTGAAGGAACCCTAGACGCTGCCAACCCCCAGTCGGGACGTAAATTCTTAGCTTCTCGTTGATAGATATGGTGAATGGATTGATTGGCGTTGGGGGTATTGAAATGAATCAAACAGCGAATACAAAAATCTAAATCGCTCTCAACATACATTTGCTGAACGTCGAGCAGAGGGACATTTTCCCAATTGGGCCGTTGACGAGCAATTGCAGCCGGAAAAATCACATCCAGATCTCGGGTAACCGAAAACGTGACGCTAATAATCTCATTCAGATCGAGGTTGTTTTCTGTCTCGATGGCGGCCATGAGGTCGTTGACTGCTTCTTGAATGGCAACCACAGAGTTTTCAGCAGCAGTCGTCGCTCCCCGAATTGCACGCACTCTCCATGACACAGAATTATCCTCCATAGCTAGATCATGCCTCAGGATTTAAGCAAACCTGCGTCATGTTAGCAAACTTGACATCTTTAGGACATTGATGGGCGTCACCACCAACCAATGATGCTTCACCTTAACTATTTATTGAAGCATTTGAAGGCTTCTTAACCTTAATTGCCGACTCCCTCAATATTACCCCCACTTCTTCCCCCTCAAATTGAGGAGAAGTCACGGCCGATAGAGCCAGAGGGGGAGGCCATTCGTGGATAGCTCAAAATCGATCCAATCCAGCATGGGTTCAGACAAAGGCAGCTTTGCTTGTTGGCTTCCCGGTACCAGCTTGCTCCAAAAGGGCTTCTGTTCTTCAATGGTTTTGCACTTGGCCTCCTCAGGATCGAGTCCAGCTAGCTCAGCGGCCCAGCGCCTAGCATCCTCTTCGGTTCCTAAACGATCCACCAAGCCTAATTCCAAGGCTTGTTGTCCCGTAAACACACGGCCATCGGCAAATTGCTTGACCGTCTCCACCTCTAAATTGCGGCCATCGGCAACCGTCTGGACAAACTGAGAATAACTGGTATCGATCAGGTCCTGGAGAATTTGTCGCTCCGGCTCTGTGAGTTCTCGATCAAAGGCCAAAATATCCTTGTAGGGTCCTGATTTAATCACCTTAAACGAAACCCCGACCTTATCGAGCAAGCGTTCTAGATTATTACCGCGTAGTATCACGCCAATGCTACCTGTGATGGTGCCTGGGTTGGCCATGATATGCTCAGCACCCATACCGATATACACCCCACCCGATGCCGAAATATTGCCAAAGCTAGCGACAATTTTCACCTTTTCTCGCAGTCGCATCAGAGCACTATAAATTTCATGGGAGTCCACCACGGTGCCGCCAGGGCTATCCACTCGCAGCAAGAGGGCTGGATAGCCTTTTTCTTCGATGGTTTTGAGGGCTTCAAGAACATGCTTGCGGGTCGCACCTGCGATCGCACCCTTCACTTCTAAACGGGCTATTTGTTTGCGGGCACCACCCTTAAACGGCCAAATCATGGGCAAGATTTATCACTGAACGTAGTCAACACTATAAAACTAGGAAGGAACTGCTGACACAAATGGGCCAGAAACGAGGGTCTTCAGCACTAGACTTCAGACAGCGCCAGCCACCAGACAACAGGCTTCCCAAAGTTTGTATTCTAGCTTGGGTCACACACCCCTGCTTACCCCAGATAACCGCCTATGGAAATTGTGCTCTCCGAAGGAGACCCCCTATAATTAGACTAAATATTACAGAAACTTTAAGCTTCTCAGCTTAGATTTACGAAATAGCCCCTTTGCAACGATCCCTTTACGATCTGCATCAATGGTTAATCGCTTATCTGCCCTTTCGCCCCACCCTTTGGATAAATGATGCCCGATAGTCTGACAGACTCCCAGCGCTTCCCAGAACGCCTTGCCTTGATTGCTCCCTTCTTCCTTTGGGGAACGGCAATGGTGGCCATGAAGGGGGTGTTAGCCCACACTACACCGCTATTTATGGGGGGAGTCCGCATTGCACCCGCTGGACTGCTGGTGATCGGGGCAGCCGCGTTGCTGGGTAAGGCGCAACCGAAGGGATGGCGAGCTTGGTTGTGGATTCTGCTGTTTGCAGGGGTCGATGTCACCCTATTCCAAGGCTTTTTGGCCTTAGGCTTGTCCCGAACATCCGCGGGACTCGGTTCGGTGATGATCGATTCTCAACCCCTAGCCGTTGCCCTGCTGGCCCTAGTTTTGTATGGGGAGCGGATTGGTCTGTGGGGGTGGCTGGGACTGGGTATTGGCATCAGCGGCATTAGCTGTATTGGCTTACCGGATGCCTGGATTTTGCAGCTGGGGACGGGGGCATGGCTACAACAAGATTGGCAAGAAATTTTGACCTGGCAGTCCTTGAGCCAAGTTAGCCAGAGTGGCGAATTTCTGATGCTGCTGGCGGCCTTGTCAATGGCGGTGGGAACAGTCATGATTCGTCAAGTCTGCCGTTATGCCGACCCCATTAGTGCAACCGGCTGGCATATGCTGCTAGGGGGATTGCCGCTGTTTATGGGATCTGGTATCTGGGAATCTGAGCAGTGGGTTCATCTATCCCCTTCAGATTGGCTCTCCATTGCCTATGCCGCTATCTTCGGTAGCGCTGTTGCCTATGGTTTATTCTTCTATTTTGCGTCTAAGGGGAACTTGACTAGCCTCAGCTCTTTGACGTTTTTGACGCCTGTTTTTGCCCTGATCTTTGGCAATTTGTTTCTATCGGAGGTGCTGAGTCAGGTGCAAACCTTTGGGGTTTGTCTGACCCTCCTTAGTATTTACTTCGTCAATCAAAGAGAGCAACTACCGAAGCCAGGAGAGTTGTTTGCCACACTCGAGCGGTATTGGCTGGGCACGGAAAAATCCGAAGTGGCTGAAATTCCGGTCCGCGTTGATGCGAAAAGCAATGCTAAATAACTCACTCAATCACTTAGGGTTTGGCATGGGGTAAGAGTCCATTCAACATGACCCCCACTAAGCTGGAGAGTCCAATTCCCTCCAAGGTTAGGGGGCCAAGGGTGAGACTCATATTGCCAACCCCAAGCACCAAAATCACGCCGACAACCACCATATTGCGAGAGTGCAGGAGGTTACTGCCTGATTGCACCAGACTATTCATGCCCACGACGATGATGGTTCCAAACAGCACGATCAGTACTCCGCCCATCACGGGCGGCGGAATGGTTTTGAGCAAGGCTCCCAGCTTGCCGGAGAAGGATAGCAAGATGGCAATCAGCGCCGCCCAGGTCATAATGCCAGGATTATAGGTTCGAGTTAAGGCAACGGCTCCCGTGACTTCCGAGTAAGTGGTATTGGGCGGACCGCCTAATAAAGCGGCGATCGAGGTGGCCAGGCCATCCCCTAACAGGGTGCGGTGCAGCCCAGGATCGCGGAGAAAGGATTTCCCCGTGACCGTGCTGATCACTAAAATATCGCCGATATGTTCAATGGCCGGGACGATCGCAACGGGGATAAAAAATGCGATCGCAGGCCAATGCAGGCTTGGTGTTGTAAACGGTGGCACCATCCACCAGGGTGCTGCTAGGACAGGAGCAAAATCCACGACTCTAAGGATCAACGCTCCAGCATAGCCAATGGCGATTCCCAGCAAGATTGGCACAAGTTGTAACCGTCCCCGCGCCAGTAGAGCCACCATCGTTGTCCCCAAGGACAGAGCCGCTAAAAACTGGGCCATTGCCACACTATAGGTCGGTCCTGCCTCAGACGCCATTTGAATGGCAACGGGTGCAAGGGAGAGGCCAATCACCATAATCACAGGTCCCGTGACGATGGGAGGCAGGAAGCGCAATAGGGTGTCAGGGCCTTGCCAGGCCACCAGCCCACTCAAGAGGATGTAGAGTAGGCCAGCAGCCATTAATCCTGATAACGTCGCGGACAACCCAAATTTTTCAATGCCAGCCGTAATCGGGGCAATAAAGGCAAAGGAAGATGCCAGAAACACAGGTACCTTTCCCTTCGTAATTAATTGAAAGATCAGCGTGCCGATTCCTGCTGTAAATAAGGCCACATTCGGATTGAGTCCCGTCAGGATAGGGACCAATACCAAAGCGCCAAAGGCAATAAACAGCATTTGTGCACCCAGGAGCGCATCCTTGAGCCGTAGGGAATAGCTTGAGGAGGGTTCAGCAGGGCGAATCTTTAAGGGATTCATGTATAGAAAGATACGGTAGAGATCCAGATATTTTCTGTGTCCTTCGTATCACTAACCTGAGGCTCGATCGAGTTTAGTCCAGGTTATCTTCATAGTTTCAAGTCTTGTCGCTAAACGACCTTGGTAATCAGCAGCGCCTGCTGATGAATCGCGAGTAGTTGTTGGTGCAGGCTCTGCAATTGCTGAGACCGATGCTGAGTCATCTGAGTTTCAAAGTCCAAGTGATCCAGCTGATTTTCTAAGGTTACCAGTTGAACTTGCAGGGGGGCTAAGGCTACTTCAATCTGATCGATTACCGCTGCTAGAGAGAGTGCGCCCAGCCTTAAGGGTTGTTTCCGAGTCATTTCTGTTTGCAGCTGGGTGAGCTGAGTTTGCCAGTGCTGGAGGTTTTTTTGCAGAAGGGGTTGGCCGTCACGGCGCAGCTGCAACTGTGCTGACCATTCTGCTTGTTTGAGGGTCATCTGATGATACAGATCGGAGATTTGATCTTGGAGGAGGCGAGCCTGTTCGCTCGATAAGACCACTGAGCCCGGCTGGGGAAAGGGGGCTATCTGGGGGGCTAAGGACTGAACCTGAGCTTGCAGAGCAGACAAATCAGTCAACCAAGTTTGTCGCAATTCTGCACGAGCTGCATCCCAGCCAGAAGAGGCAGGCTGTTGGGCCAATTGGTGTCGAATCGTCGCTTTGAGTTCGGCCAATGGGGGCGGCGTTAAAGCAGAACGATTATGCAAATCTTGGATCAAAATCGTCAAACTCTGACCACATTGCAAGGCTTGGGTTTGGAGTGTATTCATCATGGCCTGCAAGTCTGTTAAGGGCAGTGGGTCAGCATTCTCTCCTGTCTCCTCTAGGGCTGCAACCTGATCGGTCAGGGCCGCTAAGTCTCGTTGAAGATCCTTGAGATCTGCTGGATGCCCCTCTTGAACCCGCTCAAGCAGTTGATACTGGATGCTCTGTAGATCCTTTTGCAGATACAGCTGGATTTTGGCCACTCTCAGGGCAGCATAGTGACCCGATAGCTGATCTAGCTGCTGACGATTGCGTAAATTAAGCAGAATCGACAAGCTGAGGGGAGCAGCGACTAGCCCCACCTTTTGAGTGGCAATTGTGGCAATTGCCCCCATCAATACCATTACAGTTGCGAGAGGCTCGACCCCCTGAAGCCAATCCTTTTTTCGTAGCGCTGGCTCTATAGCGTCCTTCGAGATGCTTGCCATGACTGCTCAGTCCTATCGATCGGCGTTGATGCTGGGAATTTTTGCTACTCAACCTTGACGGTTTCTCTATTGTCAGCATTCTCAACCAGAAATAGAGAAAGTCTTTACAGGAATTTAATTGTCCTCATCAGGGCATAGACCGAGTGATCGGGGGAGGAGTAGATAACGGTGACGCATCAGGGGCCTGCGGTGGTTCAAACCACTGCTGATTGGCGGTTAAGTACTCCTCAAGCTGTTGCCGATTGACTGGCGGCGAGAACAAATACCCTTGCCCATATTCACAGCCTAAATGGATCAGGTGTGTAGCCTCTGCCTCCGTTTCAATCCCTTCTGCGATCACATTCATGTTTAAGGTGCGTGCGAGGGAAATGATGGTGTTCACAATTTCGGTATCTTTCGGGTTGGCCATCATCCGGCTGACGAAGGAGCGATCAATTTTTAAGGTATCTAAGGGGAATCGGTACAAGTAGCTGAGCGAGGAGTAGCCTGTCCCAAAGTCGTCTAGGCTAATTTGAATCTTGCGATCGCGCAGTTGCCGCAACGTTGTAATATGCTTTTCCTCATGAGCCATCAGCATACTTTCGGTCAACTCTAATTTTAAATAACTTCCATCTAAACCGGACTGAGTCAATATCTGGTCTACATCATGGATAAAATTAGGCTCTTGTAATTGTTCACTCGCTAAGTTGACGCTCACTCTAAGGGTGGAGGCGGAGGGGAATTGCTGCTGCAAATACCGGAGCTGGATACAGGCTTCTTGGAGAACCCACTTGCCTATCTCGATAATTAACCCTGTATCTTCAGCAATGGGAATAAACTCCGAAGGCATGACTAATCCCCGTTCTGGGTGCTGCCAACGAACGAGTACTTCAACATCCGTTAACTGTCCAGCTTTCAGCGCAATAATCGGTTGGTAGTACAGCACTAACTCTTGACGGTCTACCGCAGAGCGCAGATCGCGCTCTAATTGCAGCAAGCTCAGGGTCTGGGCATGCATCTCTGGGCTAAAGATGACAAAACAGCCCTTACCTAAGGCTTTGGCTCGATACATGGCAATATCGGCATCCCGCAAAAGCAAGGTGGCATCTGTATATTGTTCGTGGCTGGAGGTAATCCCAATGCTCGCCCCCGTAAAGACGCTATGATCACCTACCTGAAAAGGAGATGTTAAGGTCTCTAAGATCCGTTCTGCCACTTGAGTGGCATCCTCAATCCCTTGGGTCCCATCCAATAAAATGGTGAATTCATCGCCCCCTAGACGGGCAACGGTATCTGCCGATCGGACACAATGTTCTAGCAGATTTGCGATCGCAACCAGCAGTTGGTCTCCCACCGTATGGCCCAAGCTGTCATTAATAATCTTGAACCGATCCAAATCAATAAACAGGAGGGCAAACTGGTAATTCGGAACCCGGCACTGACGCTTCAGGGACTGGGAAATGCGTTCCATCAGCAGGTTGCGATTCGGCAGTCCGGTTAATTCGTCATGGAATGCATCATAAAGCAACTGGGCCTGAGCCCGCTTTTGTTCCGTAATGTCGTAAATAATGCCATCTAATCGAATCGGGATTTCCTGGACATCGGTGATGACATGGCCTCGATTTTTTAGCCATCGAATTTCACCGTCTGGTCGCAAAATTCGATACTCAATACTTAAATGGCCTGCCGCCAATAAATGCTCAAAAAAGTGCAAAACTTGGTGACGATCCGCAGGGTGCACCACTTCTGACCATAAATCAGGGTTATTTAAAAATGAGGTCACCGCATAACCATGTACTTTCTCAGCGGCAGGATTTAAGTACAGGAGCTGAAACCCGTCAACGGCAGCCGACCAAACCACATCATCAAGAGAGTTGAGAATACTTTCTAACCGCTGTTCACTATCCTGCAGTTTCTGCTGCATGGATTGACGCTCATTCATTTGGGCATGCAACTGGGCATTCACCGCTCGCAGCGTTCTATTTTGGTCTAGAAGCTGTTCATCTTGCAGGTAACTCTGCAACGCGGCTTTCACCGTCAAGCCCAGATCCGTTTCATCCCAAGGCTTGGCAATATAGCGGTATAGGTTTGCTGCATTAATGGCATGGATAACCGCCTCTAAATTGGCGTCGCCCGTCAGCAGGATTTTTCGGGTTTTCGGATATTGAATCTGTAAGTAGCTGAGTAGAGAATCCCCCCCCATATCCGGCAGATTCTGGTCACAAATGACTAAGGGAATCGAAATCTGATCGGCTTCTAATTCTGAAAATAGCTCTAGCGCCTCTCCGCCACTTTCAGCCACCTCAATCTCATAGGTGCTTTTAATAATCCGCTGGAGTTGATACCGCAGACTACTTAAGATCAATCGATCATCATCAATACAAATAATGGTGCCTTTACTCACAGCTGTTTCACTACGCGTCCTGGGATGAAATGCAACACCTTTCCCTGCATGGTAGTGGGGAGTATTAATCTCAATAACGACTGGAACATGGCGAGGGGCAATGTATAGACAGGTTGGTTTTTATGCGGTTGCAATGGGTAACCAAACCTCAAACTTAGTATGCCCGGCTTGACTTTGGCATTCGACCCGCCCCTGATGCTTCTCGACAATCTTGCGGACAATATCTAGTCCCAAACCACTGCCTTCACCCACAGGCTTGGTGGTGAAAAAAGGGTCAAAAATCTTAGCTCGAAGGTCTTCAGGAATACCACAGCCTGAATCGGTAAAATGAACCACTATATGATCCTGATCGCGTTGAATGCCAATCTCAATCTGCCCATTGTAATCCATCGCCTGCATGGCATTATGCAGTAAATTGGTCCACACCTGAGCGAGTTCTTCTGGATAGCAAAGAATATCTGGTACCGATTCAAAGACTTTCGTCACTTCTATGCCTTGTTTAAGCTGATTATGGTAGAGGGTTAGCACCGTTTCCACCGTATCGGGGATTGCCGCTTTGACCTTCTTGTTGTTGAGATCTTGGCGGGCATAACTCTTGAGGGCAAATACAATTTTGGCAGCTCGTCCCACGGCTAACCGGATATTCTGAGTATTGTTATAAACCACCGTCAGATCATAGGCAACCTCCAAAACATCCGTATTATTGGGCAATTGCAATACAGGTAAAAAAGGCTCTAATGGAGGGAAGATTCCCATTTTACTGAGGGTCCCAGCTAACTCAATTTCAGACGCTATTTCCCATTCCTTTAACGCCTTTTTTAGGGTTCGCCTTAATTGCCGTTCTTCCCGAGATGTTAAGAGTTCTTGTGACTGTTGGGCAACATTAAGCAATTGAAAAAAAGCTTCTGATTCCTGTTGATTGAGCTGTTGTAATAGCTGAGGTAATCGCTGCAAAGACTGTTCGAGGGATGACGCAATATTTTCCCCGGCTGCTTGAATCGCGCCTAAGGGGGTATTAATTTCATGGGCCACGCCTGCGGTCAGTTGCCCCAGGGCCACCATTTTTTCGGACTGAATCAGTTCCTGCGATCGCTGTTGAACTTGCTGTTCCAACGTTCGATTGTATTCTGCTAATTTCTGTTCATTGTCTTGCAGGGCATTCACCATCACCTGCTTTTCTTGCAAAGAATGACGGAGATCATCGACCATATGATTAAAGGAGCGGGCCAGTTCCCCCAGTTCATCGGATCGGTTTAGCGCCACGTTTTGATCCAGATCGCCCGCTGAAATGGCCGTCGCCGCTTGATTGATTTTGAGAATCGGCCGAGTCACCCAACGGGCTGTGGCAATCCCAATTAAGATGGCGATCAACAACGCAGCAACGGATAGCCCAATCGTGGACCGGGTATTGGCATAGATTTGCTCCATAAAGTCGGCTTCAGGAACCACCACCACACTTAGCCAGTCCAAACCATGCTGATCGCGCAAGGGGCTGACTTGAATAAAAAATCGCTGTCCCTGAATCTCGACATCGAGCTGTTGGGGATGGGTAATCTCTGGTAAATTGCCAAAGCGATCCAGCAAGGCTTGAGTGGTTGATCGGGTGATGGCATCTTGGCTGTCCAGGGCAGATAGGCGTTGAGGCCCCTGTGCTGATGGGGTAAAGGGTTGCTCAGCCGTAGAGGTTGCCACTAATAATCCCGAACGCTCTAGAATAAAACTTTTCCCCGTTTTGCCAATTTTGAGGTTGCGTAGGAAGTCACTAAACTGGGCAATCGTCAAATCGGTGGCGATGATGCCTTGAAATTGGCCGGTTAGATCGTAATAGGGCTGCCCCAGGGTAATGGCCAAAGTGGGGGGATTGACCCAAGCATAAATGTCTGTCCAGGCGGGTTGATTGGCCTTTTCAGGAACGGTATACCAAGGTCGCTCATGGGGTACAAAATTGGGGGATGTTTCTAGTAACCGTCCCCTTTGCCCCTGTTGCTGAAGGGAATAGGTCTGCAAATTACCTGTAAATTCTGTGACCTGATAGGTGAAGGTGCCATCATCATTTGCAGCTAGCCCCACAAACTCTCCTTGAGGAGTGCCAAACTGAATATAGCTGACCCGATCAAAGACTTGAATTTGCCGCCAAAAATGGCGTTCCATACTCTTCAAATCATTCACTTGCAGCTGTCCCAGCTCTAAGGCATGTTGGTTCAGCTGGTTGACGGCATGGGGCGCAGCCAGATAGGTTTGGGTACGCTCAGCAATGCGATCTTCAACTTCTACGGTAATTTTTTGGGCCAATTCCTCAATAGACGCTTGACCATTCCGAAACGATAAATAGCCCACTAGCCCCACAGCCCCACAGACCTGTAAGACAAAGGGAACAATCAGAATGGTCCTCAGTTTCTGTCGTCGGGCAAACTTGCCTGGATAGGAGCGGAGGAACTGAATCAACATTCGTGAGTATCACCCACCGTTAAGGTTTCTAACCCCGACCGAATGACCTGTATGAGTTCTTCTTCGTTCCAGGGTTTAGCGAGATAAGCGTGAAGCTGCATGTTTTGATGAATGCGATCGACCGCAGATTCATCGGCTTGGCCGGAGAGGAGGACCGTCACAATTTCAGGAAATCGCTGATTTAACTCAATCAGAAATTCATCGCCCTTAATCCCTGGCATCAGCCAATCAGAAATAATCACCAATATCTTGATCTCATCTTCCTTGAGTTCATCGATGACTTCCCAGGCTTCTTCTACACTCTCAGCAATTTCGCATAAATGTTGATCCCCAAAGTACTTACCAATTTGATCTCGTAGACTTCGTAAAATAACAGACTCATCATCAACACAGAGGATTGCCGAATTTGCCATGGATTTATTCCACCAAAGGTCTGAATGGATATCGTCTGATTTGAAGTCTTAAGCGCTGCTTCAAGGAATAGCCTAGCCAGCTCAATTGCCCCAAGCTCCGGGCAAACCATCAAATCAGGAGTTATAAACGCTATGAGTTAGATTGCGATCTCAACTTATAGGAACCATACCCAGTTTGCCCACTTTTTGATCTGATTTGAAATCGATATAAGTGAATAAATTTTAAGTAAATAATTTTAAAGTAATGCTGCTGCCCGTTCAGCAAGTCCAGAACGCTCCCCCTGGTACAGGGTGATATGACCGGCAATGGGTTCAGCTTTGAATCGTTCAACCACATACGTTAACCCGTTGCTCGCGGCATCTACATAGGGGTTATCAATCTGTTCTGGATCGCCCGTCAACACAATCTTAGTGTCTTCCCCTGCCCGAGTGAGGATAGTCTTGACTTCGTGAGGGGTCAAGTTTTGGGCTTCATCCACAATCAAAAACTGTTTGGGGATGGTACGGCCCCGAATATAAGTCAGGGGTTCAATTTGCAGTAAGCCCTGCTCAATCAGTTCTTCATGTCCCCGACGCCAATGTTGGGGTTGTCCGTTTCTGTCTTGTGTGCCGAATATTAGATCAAAATTGTCATAGAGGGGTTGCATCCAGGGGGTTAATTTTTCCTCTATATCCCCGGGTAAATATCCTAAATCGCGTCCCATTGGCACAATCGGACGGGCAATCAGCAAGCGACTGTAGCGCTTTTCATCCGCAACCTTATGTAATCCAGCGGCAATCGCCAACAGCGTCTTCCCCGTTCCCGCTTTCCCCACTAAAGTCACCAAGGAAATGGAGTCTCGAAGGAGCAGCTCAAAGGCAAATTTCTGTTCTCGATTGCGAGCCCGAATTTGAGAAATGCCGTGATGAGGAAATTTAGGTAATGGCGTTACCGCTCCACTCTGTTCGCTGGCGAGTGCCAGAGCGGTATGGGAGGGATTGACACTGTCAATTAAGGTTACGGCTTGGTTGGGCCATGTTCGGGTCGTTAACGAAGTCTGGCCAGCCTGAAATAACTGGCTGATGGTTTCAGTACTCACCATCAGCTCTGCTATCCCTGTGTAGAGCCCCTCAAAATCTACTTTATCGGTGGAATAGTCCTCAGCCGCTAGGCCCAAGACATCTGCTTTAATGCGGAGATTCGTATCCTTGCTCACCAGCACGACTGGACAGTGGCATTGATGCTTGAGTTCTAATGCCACCGCCAAAATAGCATTGTCGGCCTGGTCTCCTTCTAATTCCGGGGGAAGTTCTTTAAGGGTGATGCGATCGCACAAGGCAACCCGTAGGATTCCGCCCTTCGGTAACTCAATGCCTTGGGTCAGCTGCCCTTGGATACGGAGGTCATCCAGCGTCCGTGAAACCTGGCGAGCATTTCGGCCTGTCTCCTGCGGTTGTTTCTTGAACCGATCCAATTCTTCAATAATCGTAATCGGCAAAACGACATCGTTGTCCTCGAATCGAAAAATGGCATTGGGATCGTGCAATAGCACATTGGTATCGAGGACAAACGCTTTTTTCATAGGGGGAATTATAGCCTCATCAGAGAGTAAGAAGCCTAACACTCTAATTTATTAGAGTACACTAGCCATGACGATACCGTCCCTAACAACAAAAGGGATTCAGCCTTCTCCCTCAATCATCCGAACGACTCAGATCAGCAAACAGCTAACTGCTCCACCAACCAGGCTGCAGCAGTTAGCCATAGGGTCCTCTGCTTAGAGAGCAGAAATTATGTTTGAGAGCGCAGCCGACGAGTTGCAAATACAGCCGATCCCATCCCGCCAGAAAGCACAATCGCCACCAAGGGAATCTGTGGAGATGGGGTGGTGGGGACAGTACTAATTTCATTGAGATTGACGCCTTTATGGGTAACGGGAACCGTCAGAATATCCTGATGTCCAGACTCACCAATACTCACTTCCCATTCCCCAGGCATCTTTTGATCCGTCTCAAGGGTGAACTGGCCGTTTTCGTCTGTTTGAGTTTCCAGCACCGGCTTAGATAAATCATTAGGAGCATAGATTTTGACTTTGGCATTTTTATGGGGTTCACCCGTACTAAAAACAGCCGTAAACTGAACCTTGTTGGTATCCTCTAGCACATAGTTTGTTTCCAGCGCATGGGCCATCGCTTTAGCTGGCAAGCCTAATATAGCGAAGAGGATAAGGGGCATTAGTACTTTAGATTTCATATGCATCAGTTCTCCCAATGATCTCTAATTCTTAACGATGGTGCTAGGGCAGAAAAAGTTCGCTCTCAGTTGGCTACATAATATCTACAAATTCTGAAAATTTCACCTCTCTCATTCCATGATTCCCCATAAATCCAACACCGAAATCCTCTAACCTTAATCTCGATGCCAAACCTTGATTGCACTATTTTGGCTGCTACTGACTAAAGATTGCCCATCGGCAGCAAAGGCAAGTGAATAGATATCTCCCTCATAGCCCGTTAGCGTATGACGTAACTTCCCCGAAGAGAGGTTCCAAAGTTTTACGGTGCGATCATGACTGCCTGTTGCTAACGTGTCACCATCTGGACTAAATGCCACCGCCGTCACCGGCAGGGTATGGTCCGTAAACGTCTGACGCAGTTGTCCTGACTGCATATCCCAGAGCTTCACTGTCTTATCTTGGCCAGCACTCGCCAGCTGTTGACTGGTTGGACTAAAGGCAATAGAAATCACCCGACCCGAATGTCCTTTGAGGGTCCGGACCAGCTTTCCCGTCTTCAATTCCCAGAGCTTCACCGTCTGATCTGCACTTGCACTGGCGATGGTCTGACCATTTGGACTGATGGTGACAGACCGAACTTGGCTGGAATGTCCCGTCAGAGTGCGAACCAATTTCCCCGTTTTGATATCCCATACTTTTAGCGTTTGATCTTCACTCCCGCTTACCAACAACTTAGCATCTGGGCTAATCGCAACAGACCATACCGTTGCTGGATGGGCCGCAAACGTTCTCAGTAATTTGCCCGTTGTCACCTCCCATAATTTGATCGTGCAATCTCCACTCGCACTCGCCAATATCTTCCCTTTTGGTCCCAAGGCAATTGTCCAAACCTTGTCTTTATGATCCGAGAGCGTCCGAATCAATTGACCTTTGCCTAAGTTCCAAAGGGTAATATCGTTTTGGTCCCCGCTGCTGATTAGCGTCTCGCCATCAGGACTTAAGGCAACGGACCAAATGTCTTGATTGGGCAGATTGGGAACGGTTTTCTGGTGGGCATTTTTCCAGTTAATGCCAGCCTGACACTGGGAGAAGAGTTGTTGGGCATGGGTATACAACTCAGAGTCTTTGGCCACGTCTTGAGTTTGAGCAATACAGTTTTCGTAGCGTTTTTGTTGAGCAAGAGACTGCCAGAATTCCAGCTGTTGGGCTTCTTTTTGCTGCTTTTGAGTCTCTTGCTGATGACGGAGAGCCGTCATCAGCAAGAGGAGAGCAATCGTTCCCGCTCCTGTGACCCACCAAACTCGCTTGGGAACAGACTGTAATTGGCGCGAGGATACAGACTGTAATTGGCGCCAAGAGAGGGAAGAGAGATTGGTCCAGTTACGCCAGTGACGTAAATAACGACCTAGGTTGCTAGACCAGTTTCGCCCCATAGTGGCCAGGCGACTTACAGCAAGCTTATGCTGTCCTAATCCCAAAGCATGATGAAACGGCATTGCCGTGTGATTACTTTGAGCCGTTGCCCTCGTCACTTCAGTGGCTTGTCCTGGGGATTGAATCACCTGAACCTGGCGAATAATAGCGGATTCAACCGGAATGGTGTCAGCATCCGTTAATCCTAAAGTCGTTTGAAAATGTCTAAACTGATCCTGCAAATAATCACTGACTGGATATTCTTGTCGCACCGCCTCCACAAAAGCCACCGCATATTCTTGCAACTTAGTTTGGTAGAGTTGCCCAGGTTTACTGACCTCAGCCTCAATCACCTGAGCCCTTTCAGAATCTAGATCTAAGCTGGCCTGGAGGTTGTCCAGAATCACTCGATTAACAGGAGACACCTCACCTTGATCCGCATAAGATTCAAACTGCCGACGATAGATAAACTGAGGCTCATGTACAGGAGATTGCGCTAAGGCTAAATTTTGCACCGCCTTTACGTTATAGATCTGAGGATCAATCGCCGGAATCTCTTGTTTCACCTTACGCCTAGCATAGGCATACCATTCCTCAACTGAAATAGTGCCATCACAGTTTTGATCAGCCGCCCCCGTTCTCAACCCTTCTACCAAATAAAACGTATAAGGCGACAACTCCGATCCCTTATGAACGAAGGCATGGTGAGACTGAGTCGCTGAAGCCGATATGGTTCGTCCTACCCCGCCTAAATATTGGGGCAGGTTTACATGGCCAGACTGTTGAGACAGCGTAGCAGGTGAGGTTTGTCGGTAGCAGCAGTCCAACATCACAACTTGGCGCTCTGCTTTACAGTCATTCAGAATGTCCTGTAATAAGTCGACAGACACCAGCGTTGATCGCACCACCTTATCTTGGGAGTTGGTCCGACTCATACTAGTAGTTAAGCCAAACCTGCCATGTTCGTCTAGAACGACACCATGTCCTGAAAAATAGATCAGAATGAGGTCATCCGCGTCCCGATCCTGGCAGAAGCTTTCTAAAGACTCGGCTAAGACCTGGGGATTCGGATTGAGTAGCGTATGTACCTCATTAAAAGCCGCAATTTTGGGATGTTCCAGCACTTGCTTCATCACGGCAATATCCTGTTGCACGCCGGGAAGCGGCTCAAAGCCGTACTCACAATGGCTCACACCAATCAGTAGCGCATTTTTAGTGGTAGGCACTCGGGCCATCGAGTCTAGCGTAATCTTTGGAGCGTCCAATAAACGCTCCAAAGAGTTGAGCAGCGGCTGGTTATCCGCCTCAGGGGGAAGGGAGAGGGGATCCGTCTCTAACTCATGCTCAAGAGAATCCTCTTGCCCGTGACCCGCTTGAGCATCTCCAGGAATGGCAATTGAAAAGCTCAGTAGTTTTTCCTTATTCAGCAACAAGCGACAACGAGCGCGAGTCCCTGAAGGGACAGTGACCCCAGGCAGTTTAGGGGGGCTGTGATCAACACCATCAATCACAACTTTGCTGACTTCAAGGGGAATACTGTGAGGCTCAATGAACGTAACCGGTCCACGTTCTAAACAGGTATAAATCCTATCCAGCAAAGGGTTGTCAAGCTTCCCCATTAAGCAGTAGGCAATAAAGTAAGGAACATGGCAACGGCCTAGATCATCGTTCCCTTGATTAAACATCCAGCCAAATAATGTTTGTTCAGTTGAGATTTGGGCTAGATAGGCGGCTCGGTATCCTGGCTGTGGAGGGGCATAGGAATTCCAATACTTATAAACTATCTGGGTGAGAAAAACCTGCTTAACATCCTCACCCACATCAGGACTACTCAGTGTTTGAAATCCCTGATCAGGGAAACTTGTATAAACCAGTTGACCGAGATCTAACGTTAACATCGAAAGATATCCCTAGAGTACGATTACGGGTTAGGTTTAGACCGAGCTTGGGCTTCTTGAGCCATTTTCCGAATTTCTTGCTTTAATTCATCCGTTGGGGCTGCTGTCTCGGCTTCAGCAAATAATGTTGTCGCTGCCTCAGTATCTCCCTCATCTATCCGTAGGGTGGCCTTACTGGTCAAAGCCAGAATGCTTTTGGGGTCCAGCTTAAGGATTTTGTCATAGACATTCTCTTCTTCTTTTTTCTTCCCATTGAGGGCATACAAGCCTGCTAACTCAAATAGAAAGTCTGATTTTTCCGGCTGCTGGCTCACTAGTTTTTCCATCAATGGCAGCGCCTTATCAAACTCGGTTAAATCGGAATAGAGTCTAGAGAGATTCAGTAATGCCTCCGGATCATCTGGCGACTGTTCGAGAATTGCCTGATATTTCTGCACCAGTTCTTGGGGGGAAAGCTGTGCTTGTTCTGCCGAGTTTTTGAATAACCCCAATCCATCAAACCCAATCAATAACGCGATCAGTAAAGTGAGAAGGCTCGCAATGCCAGCAACTCCCCAGAGTTGCTTATTTTTCAACACGCTGTCTAACTGTCGAGACTTGGTTAGGGGTTGAGCTGTATTATCCAACAGGCGGCTAAATCCACTGGCCAAAGATTGCGGACTTTCTTGCCGATAAATCTTACTGAGTTCTGTAACCAGCCAGAGAAAGGGAGCAGATGCCCCTTTTGCTCGCAAAACTGACATTTTCCCCTTAGTCGCAATGGGAATGGTCGAGTAGAATCTACGGTAATTAATTTGATTGGCATCCAAACGAGCCATTAATGGCTTGATATTGTCCTCTATTTTGAGTAATTTCTGAGGATTTTCTGTTAAGAGATCGCATTTTGTCAAAATAATAGCAAATAGATACTTTATGCCACTTTGTTGAGCTAAGGAAGCGATGGTCTCTACTTGCTTTATCGTACCTTGAAGGATCTGGGTATATGTACCATCATTCAATAGGGTATAGGTATCGATAAATACGCAGCATCCATGGGACTCCAGCACCATTTTTTGGAAGTTGGGATTCTCATTTTTGCAGATTTCTCCAGGAATATCCCACCAGCGAAATCGACAGAGATTCCTTGTGCCAAAAAGGTTCTGACTTTTAGCTGTAAACGTAAAATTGGTAATCTTCATCGTGGCTGGTGGATATTGGCCCGTTTGGGCAATATATTCCAGCAACGTATTGAGATTTTTTTGGACTTGAGCATCCTGACACTCAAGCCAAGTAGATGATTTTTTGGATACACTACTTGACTTTTGTTCAGCATAGCTACCTGCTAAAAAAACAGTTTTACCCACACCCCGGTGACCAATACTGAGTAGGTTAAACGTCTTTGATTTAGGTTTAGACGGAGCATTCATAGGTTAAGTACTAGTGCAAAAGTGGGGGGCATAGATAATAGAGATGAAAACTAAACTATTTTAGTTAATCACTCTAACCTACATAGATGAATATCTATTAGGGAAGTTTTCTTAACTATTGTTGCATAGGGGGGATGCTCCAGAAGTCAGTGTAGGTTTAGCACCAAGCTGCTGACGTAACCTGCCTTACAATTTATTCAAGCCTTTAGGCAGATAGACTGAAAGCGTTTTATGGGATTAACTTTCAGAATATGGATACAAATAGTCTTAAATAGCTCCTGATTGCGATTATTGGCAATTTGTGGTATCCCTTTGGGCAAGACTATATTTGCTGCAGGATATTAATAAGTAAAGAAAGGCGATTACTTCTCTTTGTTCCGATGGGAACGCCATCGATAGTGGGTCTGTAACCATGGGTTTGGTTGCGGGTGCGATGACCTCCGGTCGGTCTTTGACCATCGCACATTCTCTGGCCTCTTCCTAAACAGTATTGTAAATGCACCCGCTCCTAGCCGAGATTGAGGCCACATCCGATAGCAAGGCATATCTGTTAAGTGGGATTGAAAGTCTTGTAAAAGCGAGACATGTTGTGGCTCAAACTCAGGGAATTTCCGCAGAAACCAGGCGCAGACTCGCTCATCCTCGGCTTCGGAAAAAGCACAGGTCATATAGGCGATATACCCTCCCGGAACAACTAATTCGGCGGCATTGGCTAAGATTCGCCGCTGTCGTTTGGCATTGTGTTGGATAGAAACCGGGTGAAAACAACCGGGGGCCGCTTCTCCTTTGGCTAACAGCGATTGTCCTGTACAGGGAGCATCTACTAAGACGACATCCGCTACTTGCGCCATATGATCAGCGAGGCTACGGGGATCAGCACTTAACACCTGCACCGGATGGACCTGACATCGCTTTAAATTACTAATCAACCGTCCGACCCGCTTGCCAATCACCTCATTACTGAGGAGCAAATGGGGATGCAATAACCGCCATGCCAGCAGGCTTTTTCCGCCAGGAGCAGCACAGAGATCGAGCACGACCTGCGGGGTAGAGCTGACTGCAGTGAGTGTTGTTGCAGCAAATACGGATGAAAAATCTAGACAGTAATAGGCACCTTGTTGATGCAAGGGGTGTTTGCCCGGACGGTCGTCTACCGCTAAGCGATCGACGCAGGAGGGTTGCCAAGATAGAGGGGGGATTGTTTGAAAGCAGGATTGATGCGATCGCTCTGTGACCCACAGAATGCAGGGATGAAACGGCTGAGGATCGATGAGAGCCTGAATAAACGCTTGCCGCTGTTGAGCATCTGACCAGAGCTTCAGACTGAGCTTTTCCAACAGCTTAGACACAGTCATCCCTTGATAGAAATAAGGCTGACTTGCAATGGGCTTTGTTGCATTTGTCCTCGAAGATGCACCTTAGTCTCAGCCTACCGTTTATGATTTGTGTGATCTAGTTTTACCATTGCGTTGTCTAGATCCCCACTGTGTTAACGTTGCTCAACGAGTCTGGCATGTCTGCTGAACCTGACAATCAATATCACCACCTCGATCAAACATTTGTACAGGCAACTAAAGCTGTGCTGACGGGTTCAACGCCGAAATTACCGCCCCAAACCTTGCTGCGTTCACTGTTGGAGCGGGAAAAAATGGCTCAGGTTCAACCCTCTCCTACCTTTGCCCAGTTTATCGGGACTTGGCAATTGTGTTTCGTCACTGGGACTCACAAGCCCCATCAACAGAAGGAGCGCATGATTGGTAATGGCTTTTATATTCCGCGATGGGTGACGATGCAAATTGTCTATTCTCCCGGCAATCCTACAAACTATGGCCCTCAAACGTCAGATAAGGTGGGTCAAATTGCAAATCAAGTACATTGGGGAGGGCTAAGTCTCTCTTTAACCGGACCAGCCCGCTGCTGGGCCAAGAAAAATATTATGGCCTTTGATTTTACGAGAATTGAGTTTAAGGCCTTTGGAAAAACGCTCTATCAAGGGTTTATCCGAGGAGGACAAGCCGGTGAGCAGGAATTTTGGCAGGGCCATGTTCGCACCCAAGCCTTTTTTGTGTATTACCTGATTCATCAACAGGTTCTGGCTGCTCGGGGTCGGGGCGGTGGAATTGCTCTCTGGGCAAAAACAGAGTCCTAGCGCTCACTGAGCTGGTGATCCTCTCTCCCCAAAGGCTGATCAGCAATACGGATTTTAACATCGACAAAGTTAGACAGTTAGCATAGTCTAGTTAAAGTCATGAGCGCTCGTAGCTCAGCGGATAGAGCAGTTGCCTTCTAAGCAATTGGTCGCAGGTTCGAGTCCTGCCGAGCGCGTAGACCTTAAAAATCAATAATGCATTACAGTATTCATGATCCGCTGAGCAAACAGCGATGGTGTGAGTACAGGAAAATTGATGACAACTTACGACGTATATGGCCTGGGTAATGCCCTAGTAGATATCGAATGCGAGGTTTCTACAGATGTATTACAAGAACTTGGGGTAGATAAGGGGGTGATGACCCTGCTGGAGGAAGCTGATCAGCATCGAATTATTGAACGTTTAGACGGCCATCCACTGAAACGAGGCTGCGGCGGCTCGGCTGCCAATACGATGATTGCGGTCAGTCAGTTTGGCGGGAAAGCTTGTTATTCTTGTAAAGTCGCCAACGATGAACCCGGTCAGTTTTATCTCGCCGATCTGAGTCGTTGTGGCGTCGATAACAATTTACAGCAGCATCAACCGGAAGCTGGCGTCACGGGAAAGTGTTTGGTCTTTGTAACGCCTGATGCCGATCGCACAATGAATACTTTTTTAGGTATTTCAGGTCGGTTCTCAGAGGCTGAGCTGTTACCGGATGCGATCGCAGCCGCAACCTACACCTATATTGAAGGCTATCTCGTGACGTCCCCTGATGCCAAAGCAGCCGCTATTAAAGCGCGTGATATGGCCAAAGCGGCAGGGCAGAAAGTCTCCCTCACCCTTTCTGATTACAACATGGTCAGTTTTTTCAAAGAAGGGCTGCTGGAGATGATTGGCTCCGGCTTAGATTTAATTTTTGCCAACGAAAGCGAAGCCTTAAAAATGGCAGAGACAGAAGATATAACGGCAGCCATCGATCATATGAAGACGCTGGCCACCTGTTTTGCCATCACTCGCGGTCCCCAAGGCTCGTTGATTTACGATGGTCAGCAAATCTTGGAAATTGCCCCCACCCCCGTTAAAGCGATTGATACCGTTGGCGCTGGCGATATGTATGCGGGTGCGGTCCTCTATGGCATCACCAACGGTATGAGCTACACCGAAGCAGGACAACTGGGATCAGTTGCAGCAGCCAAGCTGGTCGCGAGCCTCGGTCCCCGCATGCCCACGGAAGTGACGCGTAGCCTATTGGCAGACGTTCAATAAAATTGGGTTACTTGTTCGTACGTTCAGGATGATTGCGGGGAGGGACAGAGCGGCCTTTATGGAATCTCTGTTCCAGCTGTCCCAAACTGAGCCAAGCGATCGATGAACCAAAAATTAGCACCGTCGCCGCAATGGACAACTTGAGCGAGAACATGCCAAACCCAAAGGCCAGTAGTGGGGTAAGGGTCCAAGCCAGTAAAGTCACACCGACCATCACTTTTCGCAACCGCTTGACATTTTTAAGGGCCTGAGAACAGCTGGAACAGTGAAGGGTGTGGGAATAATACCGATCCAGTAACTGGTCACGGGTCTGTGCCGGAGGAAGGCTTTGGCCAGGAAATGGATTCGCCTGAAACCGTTCTTGCCATTGGTGCAACGCCAAGACAAACCGATCCGCCCGGGTGGGTAAGTAAAAGGCTTGAGCGATCGATTTACGTTCCCTTGTCCGCTCTAGGTAACGTTCTTGGAAGTGTAAGAAGATTTGATCGTCTTCCAAAATGGCATTTTGTCCCAAATGGGAGAGCCAAGTTGGGGTATGGCTAATCATCCATGCAGGAAACTTAGAGGCAAACTGAAAGGGAAACCGGGCAAAAATACGACATTCGCCTTTGCGGATAGGCGTAGCATAGACAACTGTCAGGGTTCGCCCGAACTGGCGAGAGGTTAAATCATGCCACATCAACCCTGGGGCCATAAAAGTTGTGGTCTGTGCGCCCAGCTTGCCCTGTCGAGGACCTTCCTCCCAAATTCCCTTGAACCCTTGCTTCCCTGACTCCATCACCTCCAGCTCAACGGGACCGGCATTATCGCGGTTACCGACCGAGCGGTGGTGAGTATAGGGTAGGTGACTTGGGTCTAAAACATTCTCTAAGAGCGTCAGCACATCATAGGGTAAATCTCGGAAACCATCCAAAATAATCCAGTCCTCTGGCGAGTCCTCAATCGGATCAACAATGGGGACAGGCGTTAAGGTTGCCCGTTCTTTTTGCCCTGGATACACAAATAACAGCCCTTGCTGGATGCTGATGGGAAGAGAAGCAACACAAGCCCGAGGAGACACCTCAGCCGTGCGCCCCTGTACCTGTTGAGGAATGCGCTCACAGTCTCCCGACCCTGAAAAGGCCCAACCATGGTAAGGGCATTCCAGCAAACCTTCTTCATCAATGCGGCCTTCAGAAAGACGCGCTAAACGGTGGGGACATTGATCATCAAAGACCCGCCAAGTCTGTGCATGATGATCCCACCAGATGACTAAATCTCTTTCTAGCAAGGTAAAGGTGGTCAGTTGCTCTGGGTCTAAGTTCTGCACATAGGCAATCGGGTACCAAGCCTCCTGCCAGTCAAAGCGACTAGGATCATCACCCCCTGCTGGCAATGTCTTTAAGGTGTTACTGAAGTCTGAGGTCGTCAACGGTAAATCTGACGGTTTCTCAATATCAACCAAGGCTGAAAGCGATTTCATGGGGCTATTCGAAGTATGTCGGATATGAGTGGAATGGGTCTACACCCATCAGGGTCTAATTCGACTCGTGGATGGCAGTCCAACCCAACCTGTTCATAACTGCAATTTAACAAAAAATTGAGTATTTGTGTTTTTTTGTTTCATTTACTGCAATTTATATTGTTATATTTCGCACAATGTGTAATGTGAAAATTACTACCATCCTTTATCCTTAAATGCTATTCCACTGTGATCGAGGATAAGGTGAGCCCGACTTCGCATTGAACATCGAAACCTTAAGAAGAGATGGCGATCCCATTGCTGTTGCCTTAGGGAGCAATAGCCCCATCGACTCCTTTTGAACAGCAAAAAAGCCGCTTCTCCGAAGAAAAGCGACTTTTTTGTTATGGTATTTAAAATTTATTTTTAGAGCCTTTATTAAGCTGGCCCCAATTAATTATGTTTATATATTGACAAATATTTCCTTATGTTGAAGGTTTCATAATATTTATTTTATATTTTTACCTTCCTTGATGTTTCTGTAACGATTCTCAATCAAAGACTCTCTTAGCTTAAGATGCGCTCTAAATTCTTGTAAATCCAGAGTTCTACCTGACGCAGTATGCTGCCATGACTCACAGGCTCTACCAAAATCGTAAACAGTCCTAAACGGTTCCCCGCCAGAACATCCGTAAACAGTCGATCGCCAACCATCGCCACCTGCTCGTACGGTAAGTTCATGGCTGAAACCGCTTTCCGTAATTTTCGCCGAGACGGTTTACTCGCTCCATAAATATAAGGTAGGTCTAAACTAACCGCAATTCTCTCTATTCGAGAGCGTTTGATATTGTTGCTCACTAACCATACGGGAACGTTGGCCTTAATTTGGGCTAGCCAATCGAACAGTTCCGGCGAAACATCGATCGCTTTAGTAGACACCAAGGTATCATCAACATCCAAAACCAGTCCCTTCAGCTGATATTGCTCCATCAGCTTGGGGGTCAATTGCAGAATGGAATCCTCCAGTTGCAAATTGGGTTGTAACAGAGAAATCCAGGAAGAAGCTGGAGACATCGGATAAAAGAAATAAGAAGGACGTAACTAAAGATTAGAGGAGTTCTGTTGCGCGTCTTGTTGATCACGAATTTTAGCCTGAGCCCGTAAATGCTCAGACAGCGTCCGGCTAAACACATGGGTGCCGTCATATCGAGCAACAAAATACAAGAAGTCGGTTTCCTCCGGTGCAACAACCGCTTGCAGACTGGCCAGTCCCGGACTGGCAATCGGGGTTGGTGTTAAGCCAGCGTTGATATACGTGTTGTAGGGAGAAGGCGTTTCCACTTGAGCATAGGTTAGGGGTTGATCGGGCGTTTGGGTAATGCCTAGACCATATTCTACGGTTGGATCAGAACCTAGGGTGATATTTTGCTGTAACCGATTCCAAAACACGCCCGCAATGAGCGTTCGTTCATCAGCAACCACTGCTTCTTTTTCCACAATACTGGCGAGGGTCACCCAATCCTTTAAGCTTAAATCTGAAAAACCGGATCGAGCCTCATAAATCGGTAAAGCCGATTCTTGAAAGTGATTCAGCATGACCCCAATGACGGCCTCTGGCGTCCGCTGATCTAGACCGATCTGATAGGTATTCGGGAATAAAAACCCTTCTAAAAAGGGAATATCGGGGGGCAGCCAAGGGTAGCGATCTCGGGGGATTTGTTGGGTCGCGTCTAAGAACTCCTGGGCTGCAAACCATCCTAGCTCTTCAAAATAACGGGCCATTTGTTTTTGGGACCAGCCCTCGGGCACCGTAAAGCTGACTTGCTGGACTTTTCCAGACCAAATGGTTTGGGCCAGATCAGGTAACGGGGCTTGTGGAGAGAGTTGATAGGTTCCGGCATGGAATCCACTTGCAGACTGCCATAGTCCTGTCCATCGAGTCCATACTTTCCAGGCGGTGATCGAGCGAATCAGTCCAGCTTCCTGCAAGATCTGTCCAATTTCTTCGGCGGAGGCTCCTTCTGGAATATTGACCTGAAGCAAATTGGGAGAAGATGGAGAATTGCTCTGCATGGGTGCGATCGCAGATTGCCACCAATACCAACTTCCGCCACCAATTCCACCGACTACAGCAACAATGGCAACAGCCAAAGAAATGGCCAGCTTGCGGTAAGGTGGTCGAGTCTTTTTATTCACGGTCAGCAATGATTGTCGTCTACAAATTCAACAGTTAATCTAAATCATCCATTAAACGTTCCTCTAATAGCGGTTGCAGCTTGGGTTGTAACGTTCGAAACTCTTCAGGAGAGAGAAGCTCTGGCTGCATATTTTCCCGCAACCTAACTACAAATAGCACTGGATCTATAGGAGTATAGATCGAATACTCCTGTTCTTCCTCAAAAAACGTAGCCAAGAGCTGATACTCTTCCTGCTCAGTAATCGAATCGCCATCTTCCATTTCTAAAATCAAGATTTCTTCTTCATCAATATCAGGCAGATCGCCTTCCACCGTTAAGGACAATGCACTGCGCTTGAGTTTCAGATTCTGCTCTGATAAAACAGCTTGGGCGGTAGGGAAAATTTTGGCTAATTCTTTCTCTTCAACGGGCTGAATAATCTCATCTTCACCTTGGCTAACGACCCAACCGAAAATATCAACAGGGTAATCGACAGGATTTAAGAGAGCATATTCTTCTTGATCAATTGGGACGGATACTTCGACATAGCAAGTTAACGAATGTCCTGCTTCATCCATCAAAGTTACCGTGGATCGGTCCATTTCCATGCGCGTTTTACCTCTGCTCCCCAGACTTACGGACTACACAACTGTTGCGCCTATAGGCTTAAGTTTAGGCGTTAATGGGCTTTATGGATGAGAAAGTTGGTCAAAAAAACGAAACCCATGCAGTGAATTACAGCGAAGCGCGCCCGGGCTTTTGATCCAGCCACCGTTGCAGAATTAGGGCAGCCGCTTTGCGATCAATGATCTCTCGATGCTCTGATGGAGTGAGTTGCTGAGCCCGCATCATCGACTCCGCTTCCTGGGACGTTAATCGCTCATCGACATAGTTAAGGGGTAACTCTAAGGCCCTAGCAATCCGGCGGGCCAGTTTTTGAGTTCGCTGAGCCTGGGTCCCTAGCTCCCCATTCATGGTGTAGGGTAACCCAACAACTAAGGTTTGGACGTGCCGCTCCGCCACGATCTGCTGTAACTGCTCAATATCCTGGGCAAAAGTGGTCCGCCGAATGGTCGTCAAACCTGTGGCGATTAGCCCCATACCATCACAACCTGCAACCCCAATCCGACGATGCCCTAAATCTAACCCCAACGCTGATATCCGCGGCATAAATCTCAATTTAGAATTTTTGAGAACGATAGCTGGACCGTTTGGACGAAGGGTTCGGGGCGGACCATCCACTGGAACTACCAGGGTGACTATCTGTGACTGAGTACGTTGGGGATGGGTGGGTTAACCAATAGGTCATGCGACCAGGAACAGGATTCCGTTTTGGCTGGAGCCCCTGCAACATATCCGATAATTGTAAGGTATCGAAGGAGATAGAACGAGACTCTCGCAGCTTATGCCAAACCGAACGAGACATCATCAAGGTTTGCTCTAAATCCTCAGCACCGATCTGCTTTAAATATTCTTCCCGCTCAGGTTGATAATCTGTAGAATTCAATTGAAGAGGAGCAGAAGGATAGACCTGAGTCAGCTGAGCCATATGGGTGAGCAGTTCTGGATACAGCCAGGTATAGGCTGGATGAACCGTCAGACGGGCTTCGTGCGGTTGGGTCGCATTGCGGCAGAGGTTAATCTCAAAATATCCGATTGCCGCTTTACGCTGAGGTTCAAAAACGTAGGCTCTCACTAATTCTTGCGCTTGTCCCCACAGCCGCAGCCCAGAGGTAAAGGAGGTGATTAAACTGGTTTTAAAGTCTTGAATATGGCGATCAAAGACCTGTCGAACTAACGGTGGCATCGATGCGGTATCTAATTGATATAGCAACGGGGCATCGGCGTTATTAACGGGCAATAAATTGGGAAGCACAGGTTCTCGTTCAGCCAATTCACTTAACTGTTCAGGTGCAACAGACCAGTAGGTAATTTTGGCCAAAGGTTGAAACCCATTATGGCGATATAAAGCCAAGGCAGTCGCCTGATTGACTTCGATTTCAGTCAACCAGGTACGCGCTTCCCAAATATTTTCTAAGCAATATCGTAATAACTGAGTTCCGACATCTTGCTGGCCCACTGCTGGGGTAACACTCACCTGGTCAACCCGCCAGGTACTCCGAGAATGGTTAAAGGGAGAAACTTGTACCACCCCAGCCAGTTGATGATTTTGCTCCCAAATGTAAGTTCTGAGTTGATCAAGATGGTGAGGGAAGAGTCGCAGTAGTTTTAACAAGCTAGACCAACGCTGGAGTTGCTGGAGCTGCTGCTCATGTCCATAAAAGGACCCCACACAGGTCTGATCGTGCTGATCAACCAATATCTGCTTAACGGCTTCTAAATCACGATACTGAATCGGTCGAATTACAGGTTCTAATTTGGGGGCTGCTAAAGTCATACGAGTGGCCAGTCATGCGGGACTTAAAGCGTATGGAAGTCATTCGCGCGGAGACAATACTTGAAGTGAACCTGCTAGCTTAAATGGATAAAATTAAGCTGTGCAAATGAGCTCAAATCACGGGTATAGGCGTCCAGAACTGAATCTATGGTATCGGATCTCTCCCTAAAAAGGGGATAACAGACGTCTAGGTCTTAAATTTTTCAAGCATTAACCCTCTATACAATAACGTTAACCGCTAAGCCTGGGTAGGTCTAATCAAAACGACAGGCGTTTGCTCATCCGCATTGCCGGCAGGATTACTCCTTAATGCCTCTTCGATCAAGGATAGAGGGGCATCTTTTGTTGCGGCTAAAATTTTAACGCGTCTTAGATCGTTAACATCGACAATTGCCGCAGCTAAACCGGTCTCGGATTGAATCTGGTCCACGACTTTTTGGGGATCATCAGGCCCCAAAACAATGAACTGATCGTAGGGGGGTAAGGTCCCTGTCACATCATCAATCAGCCGAGCCTGCTCTCCTGCAAGTCGGTAGAACATGCCTGCCTGGCCAAACACTTTTGCGATCGCACCCACCGCAAATGCCAAAAACACACGCACAGGCCCCTCAATATTGACTAGGGTCTGTAAACCACAGGCCGTTGCCAAACTCGATGTGGGCAAAAAGAAATAGGCCAGTCGGGTTGCCACCCAACCCGGTTGGATCGTGCTGGGATGAATCGTACGCCCCTGCATAATCGCCACCGGCGTCTCGCCAATGGTGACAATATCACCAGGTTGGGCATGGGGGCTGACATATCGTCGAACAATATCTGGGCAAGTATCCAGTTGCGTAAGCAAATGCGTCGGCACAGGCAGAACTTGTCCATCTGATACGGAACGCCATTCGAGAGGATTTTGAGGATCGGGAAAACGCAGTGGAATGACTTCATGATGGGTATTGTGGATCCGTCCCTTAGGCCCATAGGAGATGTAATGAATTCGGACCCAAACCGCTTTTAGTTGCGTCAAATCAGGCCCTGTAATCTCTACGGAAATTTCCGCCGTTGTTTGATAACGAGATTTAACGATATACGCAAACCAATATCCATCTGGGCGAGCTTCCACATCAGCATGTTTGGGGGTAACCTTAACCCTATGGTGAATATCCTCTAAGCTGCCCTTCGATAACAGCGTGATCTCCGCTGACATCTCCGGGATCATCACCTCTAATTTGCGCGTGGGATTAAAAAAGGACTGCTCACCCACTAACCGATAATGTTGGGGTTCACGAGACTCAAATTGCCAATTTCCGGGCAAGGCTTCTAAGGCATTTCCCTGGCGTCGACGATGTGTCCATTCCAGCCCCCCCCAAGCGAGGAGAAAGACACCAATCAAACCCATTACGATACTTTCAATGATCATTCTGTATTTTGAATCCTTACCTTGAGACTCCGATGAGACTTGGAGAGTGAGCGCTGACTTTTGCTCAATCAGAGAAATTTTTCTGAGCGAACCGAGATGATCATGCCATATGACTGACTTTTCTCCCACCTGGGTATCCATCTCAATTGGGGAGGCTAGATTAATTTAGCCTGTCTGATAGGTCTGTACTCCCTTAATTCGCAAGTTTTTTTTGACCCGATGCAAAAAATTAATACTCATAAAAGCAAAGACTTTCTCCAAATAAACTTTGCTTGCAAAACGCAATCCAACCATCCATCAATGCCTATACTGGGAGGTGAAGCGAGTTCGCTTCCCTGGCAGATAAAACAGCCAAATTCAAATCCATAGAAGAGGTAAATGAGCTGTTGACACTAACATCTGTCTCGTCAAAAAAGAATAACACCCAAGGCAAATGCTAAGTTTCCTTTAATGTCGTTATGGGAGAAGGGAGTCGGGGCTAACCTCTGATTTTTCCTAATCTCCATATTTTCTTTATCAATGTAAGGAGCAGATATAGCGGTTGGTCTTTGGGTGTTATTTGTTTTAAGATTCGGCCTTTTATCCTTCTGCTAAATAATCGGTTAAAGCCAAACTACTTGAAAGCCCTAAGTTCCTGATTTTTAGAACTTAGGGCTTGGCTTAATGCAGTGTGACTCGCAATAAATTTGGATTGACTTAGAACTTGAAGGTTGTACGGATGACTCCAACAACAACATCATCAGCCGTTGCACTATGCTCTGGATTCAGGATCCAAATCACGCCAGGGGTAATGGCAATGTTGTCGTTCACCTTAAACTTATAACCAGCCTCGATGTGATAAGGGGTAGCAGCATTATCTGGATCTGCAAATCCCCCACCAGTTGCAACAACTTCATAGGGTTGACCAAAGAGTGCATAGGCTAAATTCCCTTCAGCTCCTAAATCAGGAAACTGCAGTGAAGCAGCCCAGTTTAATAGCTCCGCAGAATCATTATTGACATCATTGGCCGTGCGCGCAAAGGTATAACCGACCCAACCCGAAAAATTCACCCAATCAGCGGCTTGAATGGTGGTTTGAAAACCCAAGTGATCGGCTGTGGTGTCTAATCCATTCCCAAAGGGTCTACGTTGAATATCGTTTGTAGTACTTGAGGTAACATTGACATTCCCCGCTTCATCAAAGGAGCGAACATAGGTGAGGCCAACCTTCACCTTTTCCACTGGCTCAACCGTCAATTGGGCTAAAGCAGCATAGCTCCCCCCAAAAAGACCACCCGTTGGATCATCGATATCGTCACCTGCACCTGTCGCATTTTGTCCTTGATCTGCTAGGTAGCCGACCGATAAGGAGGCTTTCTCAGCAATATCCCAAACAACCGTTGCACCAACCCCACCACTTCCTTGACGGTAAATAGGGTTAAAACGACCAAAGCGTGAAAGAGCACCACTACCACTACTTTGAAGATAAGGATTTAAGGTATCGACATTATCCTGATACTCACCCGCATTGGCATCAATCTTTACTTTGAGATTCTCAATAGGCTTGAACTGGTAATTCAACTCATCTAAAGTAAAACCATTACCATCTTCACCATCGAAGCCTAAACGGGCCATACGAGTGTTTGTGGAATTATTGAGTTCTGGAACATTAACGGATTCAAGACGCACTCGCAAGCGATCGTCTCCGTTGAAACTCGTATCTAAATTTAGACGAACGCGAGGAGCCAAGAAAACGCGGTCTTCCTCAAATGCTCCACCAGGACCAGTTGCATCACCTTCATCTGCCGCTTGGCCTTGATCAAAAACATAGCCAGCTCCAAAAACCACTTCACCTTTAAGCTTGGTTAGGGTAGAGAATTGCTGGGCTTCAACTGTGGCTACTCGGGCTTCGAGGCCATCAACCCGACCCCGTAAGGTTGCTAGCTCAGCCGCAAATTCATCCTGAAGAGCTTTGAGGGTATCTAGATCTTCCTTGGTGGCAAAGCGATTGCTCAGGTTATCTAAACAAGCATTGACCAGAGCGGCAGCTTCTCGACGGGACATCGCCCGGCTTGGACG
Source organism: Acaryochloris sp. IP29b_bin.148 (assembly GCF_028285565.1). GTDB lineage: Bacteria > Cyanobacteriota > Cyanobacteriia > Thermosynechococcales > Thermosynechococcaceae > Acaryochloris. The sequence continues at coordinate 20,627 of NZ_JANQOY010000239.1, read as the reverse complement.
GAACGTGCCATCAGGGTAACCTGCAACACATCCATAGCGCTCAACCAGAGATTGGATGGCTTGAAATGCCCAATCATCCGGTTGGACATCCGAAAGCTGGGAAACAGACGTGACTTGCTCCAAGCGGTTCCCCTCGGTTGTCTCCATTAAATCCGAAACAGAGGGAGTGGGAACATCAGCATCCGCCAACACGAAGCTCTCTGTTTCTAGCGCTTTAACAGAAGCAGTCTCATGTAAAGTGTCACCTGCAGGTTCTAGGGATTCTGCCGCAACTGCATGGGTGGGTAGCAACAACGCTAAACCTACCCATGCAGGGTTCAGTCGCCCCAACTTACGCCAAATCGTTGACATTTCAATTTTCTCCTCACACTGATGTTGGAATAACCATTTGTTTGGTGAGTTAATCTAGAATATCTGCCATTTTTCATAGAAGCAGGACCTTCTAAACATTGAAATCTCACCCAAATTTCTAGGAGACGCAGCTTATTCGCACTCCCCGAACAAGATTGGATTTCAGCTAAGACAGTTCATTCAGATCTACTCCAGCAATCAATACCATCAGAGAAAAGCTAGAAACAACAAAGATTAGGTTAAGGAAGGGAGGATAATCCTGAGTGGTCAATCATTCTTGTCATCTTAATTGACAGATATTGAGCAGGATATCTATAAAAAAACCCGTAATCAAACCAATGATTACGGGTGAAACTGGATTAATTGGGATCTTCAATTGAGATCTAAAACTTGAGATCTAAAACTGAAAGGTTGTACGAATCACTCCGACAACAACATCATCAGCCGTTGCACTATGCTCTGGATTAAGGATCCAAATTACACCAGGAGTAATGTGAATGTTGTCATTCACGGCAAACTTATAACCAGCTTCGATGTGATACGGGGTAGCGGCATTGTCTGGATCTACAAATCCCCCATTTGTTGAAACGATTTCGAAGGGTTGACCAAAGAGGACATACCCTAAACTTCCTTCTGTTCCTAAATCAGGAAACTGTAGAGAAGCTGCCCAATTCAACAGTTCTGCAGATTGATTATCTACATTATTAGAAGTGCGAGCAAAGGTATAACCGACCCAACCTGAAAAATTCACCCATTCAGCGGGTTGAATAGTGGTTTGAAAACCCAAGTGATCGGCTGAGGTGTCTAACGCATTGCCAAAGGGCCTACGTTGAGTATCATTTGTGGTACTTGAGGTGACATTTACATTCCCCGCTTCATCAAAGGAGCGGACATAGGTGAGGCCAACCTTAATCTTTTCGACAGGCTCAACTGTCAATTGGGCTAAAGCAGCATAGCTTCCCCCAAAGAAACCACCCGTTGGGGCAGCAATGTCTTCGCCAGCACCTGTTGCATTTTCGCCTTCATCCGCTAAATAGCCGACAGATAAAGAGGCTTTTTCCGCAATATCCCAAACAACGGTTGCACCAACGCCACCACTTCCTTGACGATAAATAGGATTAAAGCGACCGAAGCGTGAGAGGGCACCACTTCCACTGCTTTGAAGATAGGGATTGAGGGTATCGACATTATCCTGATACTCACCTGCATTGGCGTCAATCTTAACTTTGAGGTTATCAAGGGGCTTGAACTGATAATTCAATTCAGTTAGCACAACATTTGTGTTGCCTCTGCCATCAAAGGACAGCCGAGACATACGTGTATTAGTTGAATCACTCAGATCAGGGACATTGTTGATGTCAAATCGGGTTCTCAAGCGATCTGTGCCTGAGAAACTTGTGTCAAAGTTAAGACGAACCCGAGGCGCGAGGAAAACCCGATCTTCCTCAAATGTTCCACCAGGACCAGTTGCATCGCCTTCACCTGCGCCTTGACCTCGATCAGATACATATCCAGCCCCAAAAATGACTTCCCCTTTCAATTTGGTCGTGGTGGAAAACTGCTGAGCTTCCACTGTGGCCACGCGGGCTTCTAAGCCATCGACGCGACCCCGTAGAGTAGCAAGTTCAGCCGCAAACTCATCCTGAAGGGCTTTGAGGGCATCTAAATCTTCTTTGGTGGCAAAGCGATTGCTCAGGTTATCTAAGCAGGCATTGACCAACGCTGCAGCTTCTCGACGAGACATGGCTCGGCTAGGACGAAACGTGCCGTCAGGATAGCCCGCGACACAACCATAACGTTCGACCAAAGATTGAATCGCTTGAAAAGCCCAATCATCGGGTTGAACATCCGAAAGCTGAGACACAGAAGTCACTTGCTCTAAGCCGTCATTTTCGGTATCACTCATCAACTCGGAAACGGATGGCGTTGGCGCATTAGCATCAGCTAAGACCAAATCTGAAGAAGGTTTCAAATTTTCTTGAGGAAAGCTTTCCTCAATCTCAGAAGGAACCAGATTTAATTCTGAAGTGCTTTGGGTCTGATGGGTAGTTTCAGTTGCAAAAGCAGAATTTGGCGATAAGACAGCCAAACCAAACAATGCAGGACAAAGTAAGGCCAGCTTTTGTAGTTGCATTGACATTGAAGTTAACTCCTCACACATAAAGACCTGATTTAGTCCATCTTCTTGGTTTTTAAGAAGATTAGAATTTTTGAGTCATAACTTGACTAATTGGGACTAAATCAAGACAAGATTAAGAAGATATTAGTTCTTAATTGATTTTTTGTGCAAACAAAAAATAGCAGGGCTATCAAGAAGCTTGAGATATACGTTTAGCACGAGCTATTGTAGCGAGACGATTGAGCTTGGTTTTGAGTCTGAGGAACTCACTCGTTTTAGTCTTTAACTAGATTGATAATGAGGTTCAACAAGAGTTAGCTTTATTTACATAAGTCCATGCACTATTCGAAATGTTTAGCTGTATAACGCAATTGCAATTTCAGTATCCATCGTTTCAAGACTGCTCCAGTCGCAACACTCAGCTTAAGATGAGTAAGCTGCCACATTACAAACCATGGAAGCACAGTCTACCTGGAAGCAAGGCAACTTGCTGGAGTTGGAAATCACTGACCTTAGCCCCAACGGAGATGGCGTAGGTCGATGGGGAGAACAGCAGCGCGTTATTTTTGTCCCCAACACGGTTCCAGGCGATCAAATTACGGCTCGGCTGATCCGAGTTAAACCAAGGTATGCCTATGGCCAGCTCCACAAAATCATTCATGCTTCTCCCCATCGGATTAGGCCCCAATGTATCGTGGCTGACAAATGTGGCGGATGTCAGTGGCAAGCCGTAGAGTATGCCCATCAGCTGATAGCCAAGCAGAATCAGGTGATTCAGGCATTGGAAAGAATTGGCCAATTTCAGTCTCCTATCGTGGAGCCAGTACTAGCAGCGGCTTTTCCCTTTGCCTACCGCAACAAAGTCACTTATCCCCTTGCTTTTAACCCCAACTCTCAACGAGTACAGGCTGGCTACTATCGTCAAGGTAGCCATAAGCTCATCAACCTTAATCAATGCCCAGTCCAGGATCCTCACTTTGATAGGTTCTTAGCAGAAGTCAAAGAAGATCTCCAAAAACGAGGCTGGCCTATCTATGACGAACACAAACATCAGGGCCTGATCCGTCACCTTTCCTTACGCATTGGCCGTCGCACGGGAGAAATATTGATGACCTTGATTGTCAATGCAGATCAGAATCAACCTTTATCTTTAGAGCTAGACACTCAAGCGCAGGAATGGTTAGAGCGCTATTCCCAACTCGTGGGGATTTGTTTGAACTTCAACCCCCATCAAACCAACCGTATCTTTGGGGCAGAGACTGTCTGTCTGGCAGGCCGCCACTATCTACATGAGATGTTTGCAGGTTTGACCTTTCAACTTCGTCCCGATACCTTTTTTCAAGTCCACACCGAACAAGCCGAAGTGTTGCTGAACACGATCCTCGACCATTTGCAATTAGGGGGAAACGAACAGGTGGTGGATGTGTACTGTGGGATTGGTACCTTAACCCTGCCCCTAGCGCAGCGAGTGAGAGAGATGGTGGGAATTGAGATGCAAGCCGCAGCGATTGAGCAAGCGCAGGCTAATGCTGCTCTTAATCAGATTACCAATGCCACATTTACAGTGGGCGCAGCCAAAGATTGCCTGAAAGCCATTCCCTTCAAACCTGATGTGGTTCTGTTAGACCCCCCTCGCAAGGGTTGCCATATGGATGTGATTGAGCAGTTATTGACTCTGAATCCCCGACAAATGGTGTATGTCAGTTGCCATTCAGCAACATTAGCGCGAGATTTGAAGCCCCTTTGTCAATCCAGCTATGCGATTGATCGGGTTCAACCTGTGGATTTCTTTCCCCAAACATCCCATATCGAATGTGTGGCTTTTTTGAGGAGATGCGTCGATTAATATTGGCAAAATGTGACGATACATTGCGTAATATTTATTTAACCCATCAATCTCGTAACATTACATAATATTGTGGGGGATCATTTGGTCCGCCCTCGGTAGCTCACTTCTTAATCTTGAATTTCCATGATTACCAAAGCCCCAGAGCGGCCCCAGCAGTCTCTTGGCCAGTTGCAGCAACCAACGGTAACGCCTGTTGACGACACTGCTGTTTCGCCTTCTGCACCTGTTGTTCCCTTCGTGGCCCTGATTGCTGCCGTTGGCATTTTGTCATTTTCAGCAATTTTTACACGCCTGAGTGAACAAGAGCTGAGTGCTAGCGCCACCATCTTTAATCGATTTTGGATTGCGTCTCTAGCCTTGGGGATGTGGAGCGGTTTTCATCAATTTCGTCAACCATCTCTAGAACCAACCCGTCCCTCTCCACCGTTGCAGGGACGTGATTTATTGTGGTTTTTGTGTTTGGGAATTTTAATCTATGGTCGAGCAGGCTCATGGGCGTGGTCGTTAACCCAGACAAGCGTGGCCAATTCCAATCTGCTGCATAATATGACTCCCTTATTTGCCACGTTGGGGGGATGGTTATTTTTAGGCCATCGGTTTAACCGCCAATTCTTGATGGGGATGGGATTAGCCTTAACGGGCGTATTAGCGATTGGTATTGGGGATTTCCAGGTCGGAACCAGCAGCCTGGTGGGAGACGGAGCTGCTTTACTCTCTGCGGTGTTTTATGCTGCTAATTTTCTAGTCATTGAGCGGCTAAGGGTAAAATTCTCTACCTCTACGATTATGTTGGCCTCTTGTATGGTCACCGGGTTGTTAACGTTACCCATTGTTTTGTTGGGCGGCAATCAGCTTTTTCCCACATCCACGACCGTTTGGTTAGCGGTGATTGCGTTGGGTGTGATTAGTCAAGGGTTGGGGCAAGGATTATTGGCTTACTGTTTGAAGCAATTTACGTCGGGATTTGTTTCTGTGTTTATGTTGTTGGAGCCTTTGATCACTGCTATTCTGGCTTGGAAAATCTTTTCAGAACAGCTTAATTTACTCAATTGGATTGCCTTTTTTGTGGTCTTAATGGGACTGTACCTGGCAACCATTAGTAAAGGAGCCTCAAAATCAAGCCTCGCCCACTAATGTTTCGGCTAAACTGAACGTTAACCAGGTTATGCTTCGGTTAAAGACCAGTCTAGTCAAGAGATCCAAGAGTATTCAGTGTTAGAATCGGCCTGTCACCGTTTCAGCACTATATCCGTATGCTATCTACTGATTCGAATACTCGCTCCTTTGAGCAACTGCCAACCACAGTGGGGCAGATTCTATTAGTAGAAGACGAGGAAAATATTCGAGAGACCATTGCACCTGCACTGCAAAGCGAAGGATACCGGGTGATTACGGCGGCGGATGGCCAAACGGCTTTGGATGTTATTCAGCTGTTTAAATCGCGATCGCAACAGGCATCTTCGCTCGATCTGATCATTTTAGATATCATGCTTCCCGGTATTAACGGCATCGATCTCTGCCGTTTTATCCGGAGAGAGGGAGCGACCGTTCCGGTTTTAATGCTGAGTGCTAGAGACACGGAAGCGGATCGCGTTGTGGGTCTAGAAGTGGGGGCCGATGACTATTTAACGAAGCCCTTCGGCATGCGGGAATTAGTGGCTCGGTGCCGAGCGCTGCTTCGGCGGCAGCGATTGAACAGTACTGATCCTCAAGGCGCTTTACTTACCTGTCGTGGTATTAGTTTGAATCCAGAGGAATGCCGAGTTACGGTTCGGAATGAAGAGGTGAGTCTTTCGCCGAAGGAGTTCAGGATTTTGGAATTGTTTATGAGCTATCCTCGTCGGGTTTGGCCCAGAGAGCAAATCCTCGAAAAGATCTGGGGGCCTGATTATATTGGGGATAGTAAGACGGTTGATGTTCATATTCGCTGGCTCCGAGAGAAAATAGAGCTTGATCCCAGTAATCCTGATTACTTGGTTACTATCAGGGGATTTGGATATCGATTTGGCTAAGGACGGTTGCGGGCTTAATCACTGGAGAGTGGTGTGGAATTGGTAGGGTTCCTAGCAGGGTTAGGCATTGGTCTGGGACTATTAGCGTGGTCTGCTCGCCAATTTAACTATCGCTTAGAACAGATTATTCGCACATTACCCAGAGATTACTATCAATCAACTCTGTCTCCTCTCAGCCGCTTAACGCAATTGACCCACCAGTTGCAGGAGGAGCTGCAGCACCATGAGCAAGAACGTCTAGGTTGGCAAGATATTCTCTATCGATCGCCCATAGGTTACTTGCAAGTCAATGATGCTGACAATTTATATTGGATCAACCAACAGGCCTGCAATCTCCTCAAGCTTCGTTTTCAGTCCTGGGAAGCCCTGCCCAATCGCTTGCTCCTAGAAGTTGTGCGATCAATAGAGCTGGATCAGCTGATCAATCAAGTCCGCACCGGTCAGCAGGGACAAAAAATTGATTGGACGATGCACCTGTCTGACTGGTCTCAAGGAAAACCCTTAAGAGCTTATGGTATTCCTCTACCTAAGGGGCATGTAGGTATATTTATTGAAGATCGGACCGAAGCAAAAAATTTAGCAGAGGATCGCGATCGCTGGACTTCAGATGTAGCTCACGAACTGAAAACTCCCTTGACGTCAATTCGGTTGATGGTGGAAACCCTGGAACATCAGATGAGTGGACAGCATCAGACTCGAATTGAACGCCTGCTGCAAGAGGTCATTCGTTTAAGTGATTTAGTGAAGGATCTTCTGGAACTGAGCCGGATCACCTTTCATCAAGCTCAAACGCTGAAGCGACAAGCGGTGAACGTTCCCAGCCTAATCCATAAAGCTTGGCTCAACTTAGAACCTCTGGCTCAACAGCGAAATCTATCCCTCTTCTATCAAGGATTGGAAGAGTTCACCTTAGACGTCGATAAAAATCGTCTCTATCGTGTCTTTTTAAACCTATTGGACAATGCCATTAAATATAGTCCAGTGGATCAGCCGATTATCGTTCAAGTGGAGGTGGCTCAATCCGCTGCCGACGTTGATCAATGGCTCTGTATTGACATCATTGACACGGGTTCAGGCTTCCCTGCAGAAGCCCTCCCCCATATATTTAAACGCTTCTATCGATCTGATCCCTCTCGGGTGCGAGGTCATACCCCTCGTACTGAAGCCGTTGATATTAACCCGCATACCGCCTTAGATCCTGCACCAGCGTCCTTATTGCTGTCTGAGTTAGACCATGGAGCATCCTCGGCGCTTCCCGCTCTGGGTGGTAGTGGTTTAGGACTTGCGATCGCACAGCAAATTATCCTGGCTCATCAAGGCTCCATTCAAGCTCGCAATCACCCGCAAACTGGAGGGGCCTGGTTACGGGTCCAACTTCCTTGTCCCTAGTCATCAAACTCAGTCTGTACTTTCCCAAAGACATTAGAGATGCTGCACATCAATCTCCACGGTGACTGGCGCATGATCGCTGGGTTTAGGCAATCGACGCGGTGCAGTATCAATCGTGCAGGCGGCTGCCTGCTGGTAAAGCGCTGACGTTAGGTAGTGATGATCGATCCGCCAACCTAAATTTCGTTGAAAAGAGGCTGCTCGATAATTCCACCAACTGAACTGTCCTGCCTCTGAATTGAACTTACGGAATGCATCCTGCAACCCTAGCGCCAACACTGCCTGTAGGGCGTGTCGTTCTCGATCAGTGGCCATAATATGAGTCTCCCGATGGCAGGGATCATGGATATCATGGTCTTCGAGAGCAATATTAAAATCGCCGCAGATTAACAGATGCGGTGGGCCAAGAGACAACAGCGCTTGAATATAGTCATGCAGCAGCGCCAGCCATTCTAGCTTGTAAGTATATTTCTCACTCTCAACTGCTGAGCCATTGGGGACATACAGATTCAAAATACGAATACCTGGCGATACGATCCCTGTGATCAGACGTTTCTGCTGGTCAAACACCTGAGTTGAATCATGATCTCCGAGTAAAGGAGTGAAGCCTGTGCTCACATCCGTTAAAGGGGTGCGGCTAATCAAGGCCACACCGTTATAGGCTTTTTGCCCTGAAACATAGACCTGATACCCCTCATCAATAAACTGGGCTCGGGGAAAATCATCGTCAATCACCTTAGTCTCTTGTAAGCACAGAACATCAACCGATTGTAAATACAACCAGTCCAAGACCTGGTCCAAGCGTGTTCGAATTGAATTTACATTCCAGCTCGCAATTTTTAACACGACGTTCTTTCGCTTCTCCATCCAAATTTTTAACAAATATCTGAGCTTATGTTTGTCGTCCTCTAGTGAGAATTAGTAGCCAATTTGACTATAAGTTTTGTGAATCTCTATCAGAATGAAGTTAAGGAGACGACATTTTTTTATACTGTCACCCAATAAGTATTTAGACTCAGTATTATTTCTAACTCTTCCCTTCAAAGCCCTAATAGTTTTTTGTGAAAAATGGGTACCCTATGTGACGAACCCCCAGTTTGGTATTGGTTTTGAAATTTTTTATAGGAATCTCTGTGGCAAACATAAAGAAAACATGAATGCAGTATTAAGGCTTGGGGATCACCTAAGGGCTTGCTATTAAAGGTTTTATCAGCAATTGAATGAGCCAAATCCGCGATCCAGGAAACTTAATATAAAGAGGGCCAATACCTCATCCCAAAATCCTTAATTAAGTTAAGGAAAATGCTTCTGAATTATTAACAAATATTACGAAGCGATTCTGTCCGTTAAAACTACTAATTTTCAACTCACTCTATGAATACTTTGAGTTCTCCCACCTTCGCTTGCCGCTACTGTCAGCATTACTTACCTGAAGGTAGACGTGGCGGCCAGTGTCAACGGCTTGGGGCTCCAGTTCGTGGGGAGTGGAAAGCTTGTTCTTTAATGATCCCAAGTTTCTCTTCTGCAATCGAGGTGCTCTCGATTAGCCATCAAAACCGTACTTTAGGGTCATACAGTATTGAGACCGCTCCTAGCCATCGAGTTCTAGCCAAATCCCGATAAGTGTAGCCATCTACATTTCCCATATTTGAGAAATCAGCGTTTAATTCAACCTTTCACAGTCAACTTTTTAATAATTTGTAATTCAGAAACAGGGGGCAAGTATGCTTGCCCCCTGTTTCTGATCTTGGCGATCGACCCACTTATGCAGACGCATTGTTTACGGTCGCCACGGAAATTGTCGAAAGTCTGGATCACGTTTTTCCAGAAATGCGTTTTTACCTTCAGCACTTTCCTGGTTCATATAGAACAACAGGGTGGCATTCCCCGCTAGCTCCTGTAAACCAGCCTGACCATCACAATCAGCATTGAAGGCTGCTTTAAGACAACGAATCGCCAGAGGGCTTTTCTGTAAGATTTCTTGAGCCCAGCGAATGCCTTCAGCCTCTAACTCAGCAATCGGTATGACAGTATTCACTAACCCCATCGATAAAGCCGCTTGGGCATCATATTGTCGGCATAGAAACCATATTTCTCTGGCCTTTTTTTGGCCTACCACACGAGCAAGGTAACTAGCGCCAAAACCACCATCAAAACTTCCCACTTTTGGACCGGTCTGCCCAAAGACTGCATTATCGGCGGCAATCGTTAAGTCACAGATCAAGTGCAAAACATGTCCTCCTCCAATGGCATACCCTGCGACTAAGGCAATCACAACCTTGGGAATGGATCGGATTAACCGCTGTAAATCTAGGACATTGAGGCGAGGCACACCATCATTCCCCACATAGCCTGCGTCCCCTCGAATACTTTGATCCCCGCCCGAACAGAAAGCGTATTTGCCATCCGTATGAGGGCCAGCGCCTGTTAGCAGAATGACACCTAGGCTAGGATCTTCTCGGGCATCAATAAAGGCATCATAAAGCTCAAAAACAGTTTGCGGGCGAAATGCATTGCGCTTATGGGGGCGGTTAATCGTGATCTTGGCAATACCATCTGCTTTGTGATACAGGATATCTGTGTACGACTTAACGGATTGCCAGGGAAAAGACATGACTTACGCCTAATTGGAAACTTCAGCAAATTCGATCACAGAACCTTCGTAGGTCTTCACTAGAAAGTTTAGTGGTTTTTCTCGCCGAATCTTATATTTCACATAGCGAGTTTGCACTTTCATTAAAATTTGCTCTAGGCAGTCATGATCAAAACAGACATGACGCTGACGATTCTTATCACCGATGCTGGCTCCGCCAATGACGTGAAGCTGGACATTTTTCTTAAGTTGGTACCAAAATCCATCGGTGCCACCAAATTGTTGCATAGCGGGCCGACCAAAGTCAGTAGACATATACAGCGGATCAATTCCTGATAAACCTAACGTTTGCTCATAGTTGTAATAGTAATGAAGCGGCACCTCTGCCGCTCGGAGCTGTAGCTCTCCTTCAAAGAACTGGCGGGCAATTTCCAGGTCTGACACCATCAAGGTATAGACCTTGGGGGCACTAGAAAGAAACATCCACATAGCGCCAGCATAGGCAACCAAGAGCATAACCATGACGCCTTGGGTGGAAAATAGACCATCTATCGGTAAAAAGAATCCAGCAAGCGGCGCCCACTGGGGTAACAAGTTTGAATAAATCTGGAAAGTCATTCCGGTTTCTATGGGGTTCTATAAGGATAAAGATAGGACAAGGATGTAGGGTACAGACTTATCTGAACAGCTCAATCATTCAACAACGCTTTACTATTATAAGAACCCTCGCTAATTTCACGAGTTCGACAACGATAGCAACACGATATCTAGAATACTCAGACGTTAGCCTAAATTAGGGGCTACAGGTACATGGATTTTGCGATTGACCGTAATGCAACATATTTTGGGCCTAGACCCAGGGTTAGCCTCGCTTGGATTTGGCTCTATTCGTGCTGATACCGATAGCCTAGGTCTTCTTGATTACGGAATTATTCAAACCCCTGCTAAAACTGATATCGGTCTGCGATTACAGACCATTTATGATGATTTGCACCAATTACTCACAACCCACAAACCCGATTTGGTCGCTTTAGAAAAACTTTTCTTCTATCGGATGGGCAATACGATCCTTGTGGCCCAAGCTCGTGGCGTGATCTTATTAGTTTTAGCTCAGCATCAACTTCCTATTATTGAATACACGCCAGCCCAAATTAAGTTGGCCCTGACAGGATATGGCGCTGCAGATAAACATGCTGTCCAAGAAGCCGTCGCGAGGGAGTTGAAATTAGACGCTCTTCCGCGACCGGATGACGCCGCCGATGCCTTAGCAGTAGCATTGACCGCCTGGTTTCAAAGATAAGTGCAGCCTTTCTAAGCGAAGCTAGTCTTTCCGATAGAGTAATAGCTGATATCAACTATGTTTGATATCAACAGCAAAGAAAAATCGTTCTAAACGCTCCAAAGACGTCTTGATATGGGCATCCTGAGTAGGTTGATAAGCCATAGCTGCCCCTAGAGATTTTTTGCTAGGGGCTTTCCTGTTCGTCCTTTAGTCATCGGTAATACGCAGAACAGCCATAAAGGCTTCTTGCGGAACATCGACTCGCCCCACGGATTTCATCCGCTTCTTACCTGCTTTTTGTTTTTCTAGAAGTTTACGTTTACGGGAGACATCCCCGCCATAGCATTTTGCTAGTACGTCTTTTCGCAAAGCTGGAATGCTTTCGCTGGCAATTACTTTAGCCCCGATCGCAGCCTGTATCGGAATCTTGAACTGATGGCGAGGGATTAGTTCTCGCAGTTTACTCACTAAGGCTCGCCCTGTGTAGTAGGCCTTATCCCGATGAACAATAGCAGCCAGAGAATCAACGGGATCGGCATTAATCAAAATATCGAGCTTGACCAACAGATTTTCACGATAGCCAATTAGGTGATATTCCATGCTGGCATAGCCCCGCGATCTCGACTTCATTTGATCAAAAAAATCGGTAACCACTTCGGCCAAGGGCAACTCATATACCAATGTTGTCCGCCCAGGCGTGAGGTACTTCATATCCTTAAAGGTCCCTCGGCGACTCTGCCCAAGTTCCATCAGCGTACCGACAAATTCCTCCGGTGTAATCATATCCACCTGAACAAACGGTTCTTCAATTTTTTCGCGATGCTGAGGCTCAGGCAGGGCACTAGGATTATCAATCAGTAAGGTTTCACCCTTAAGGGTTGTGACGCGATACACCACTGACGGGGCTGTAATAATTAAATCTAAGTTGTACTCTCGCTCCAATCGCTCTTGCACAATTTCCATATGCAAGAGTCCCAGAAATCCACAGCGAAAGCCAAAGCCCATTGCACTGGAGGTCTCCGGTTCATAATTTAAAGCGGCATCATTGAGCTTCAAACGTTCTAGGGCATCGCGCAGATCAGGAAATTGGTCCGCATCCGTGGGAAACATACCGCAGAACACCATCGGTTTAGCTTCTACATACCCAGGTAGGGGATCAGCGGCTTGGGCTTTGGCTAGGGTAATGGTGTCCCCTACACGGGCATCCTCAACGGCTTTGATCGCAGCAGCAAAATACCCGACTTCACCGGCATGAAGTTCATCGACTTGGACTTGAGTAGGGGACAGCACGCCTAGCTCATCAATGTCATACTCTTTGCCAGATGCCATAAGACGGACACGATCCCCCTTTTTGACCGCGCCATCCATAACTCGGAAGTAAACGACAACGCCCCGATATAAATCGTAATAGCTGTCAAAGATCAAAGCTCGCAAAGGTTCCTTCGTGGTCTCTTTGGGGGGTGGTACCAGATGGACAATCGATTCCAAAATATCCTCAATGCCAATGCCCGTTTTGGCTGAGGCAAGAATGGCTCCACTACAGTCCAATCCCACAATTTCTTCAATTTCCTGTTTAACCCGCTCTGGCTCGGCTCCAGGTAGATCAATCTTATTGAGAACCGGAATAATCTCTAGATCATGCTCAATCGCCAAATAGACATTGGCTAAGGTTTGGGCTTCTACCCCTTGGGAAGCATCCACCACCAGCAAAGCTCCTTCACAAGCGGCCAACGATCGAGAAACCTCGTAAGAAAAATCCACATGACCCGGTGTATCAATCAAATTAAGCACATAATCCTGCTGGTCAGAAGCTTTATAAGCCATTCGTGCCGCTTGGAGTTTGATTGTAATGCCTCGTTCTCGCTCCAGTTCCATATTGTCGAGGAACTGTTCCTTCATCTCGCGATCTGCTACTGTACCAGTCGTTTGCAACAGTCGATCCGCTAGGGTCGACTTACCGTGGTCGATGTGGGCAATGATGGAAAAGTTGCGGATACGGGAGACGGGAGCATCAGTCATGAAATTAGGGCGATCCTTAACGGAGAGATAGCATTATCGTTCTGTAATGAATTGTAATCTAGTCCATCTCACCCTACTCATTTGAAAATCCTGAATGAACTCCCCCTTTTTTTCGATTATTAGCCAGAATTGGCCAATTAGCAAAGCATGAAAACAATAAATCAGGGGTTAATAAATCATTCAGAGAATGATTATATTGTCTGGCTTTTTAAGGCAAAATGCGAGCTAGTTATCCAGGCCGTCCTTAAACTTACAGCATCTATAACTTCTAAGAATTAGCAAAGCTGGATTAATATCATTTATTGACAGCTAAAATAGCTTATATACTCTTGCCAAAATAATTTACGCTGGTATCAAGGATGTAAGCTAGCAGTAGTTTTAGGCGGCTTTTCACAGTTATTATGCTGAAGTTAAAGTAAATTACCTTTCATTAAGAATGACATAGGAATATATTCTTTCGGTAATTTCGGCACCTTATAGATCACGATTCTGTTCACTACTTTTTCACAATAGCTGTATACCATTTTGAATGTCGGTGATATTTAAGGAGCATCTGTGTAATCGTCCCGAATGACTTTTCCCAACAGAATGTTTGTTATCACCCCATACGAAGTAACTAGTGCTTTTACCCTAGTAAGGAGTTGACAGACTTTTTATACAACCTCTGAGCGATTTTCGATGGAGATTTTCCATGAGCCTTCACTTCCTCCCACTAGCATTACGTAATTTGACTAATGGTAGTCCTTCCTACCCTTATCAATCGTTTTCTGCTAATAAGAGGTGTCATCAATATCACTGGCAGGATTTAAATGGCCAATTTGTGTTGGAGGCTGCACCAGACCAAAGCCTGTACTACATGACCACTCAAAAAGAAGGCGTTACCCCAGGCGACTATATTGAAATATCTGGACTAGGGGAAACGAGTCGTTACCAAATTATTCAACTAGAGCGCTATTCTGATCCACCCGATATGTGGATGGCGACATTACGCAAACTGACTTAAGGCTTGCAATATAGCTAAGTGTAGGGTAGGGGCAGGTTGTAAAATAAGGAGCATGAGAGTCTGCATCGCTATTTTATAAGTTGCGTCTGGGCTCTGATCCGTTCTCATTCTGTTGTATACAGCGGCTTTTTACCATCGTAGACACATTTGGTAATGGGATTCGTCGCCAACTGTTTCATTCTGGGTGTTATGGCTCCAGTAACCCTTGACTTACGCCTTCTCTTGGCTCTGACAACAGTGTTTGTTCTAGCTCCCAGTGAGGTAGGACAAAGCAATTCACAGTTTTCACAAGTCCCGTTTGCGCATGCAATGGAACGTTTAGTTCCATCACAGCCGGATCGCCCTCCTCAACGACCATGGACACCGTCATCTAGGAATGGTGCTGAACAACAGCATCCTACTGCTGAGGTTGATAGCGTTGGAGCAGACGTTCACCGGACAAACGTTAGCGAAGCTTTATCCGCTCCTCAATCAGAGACAACGCCATCTCGTCCTCAATCTTCGCCTCAAAATACGCCAATTCAGACGGATAAAGCCTCTCCACAAACGCCAGCTACACAACAGCCAGATACTGGCGGGAAAACATTATCCCCAGAAGAACAGGCCAAGCTGATGATTGAGGCAGATCAGCTCTATCAGTCGGGACAGCGATTGGAAGCTGAAGCCCTATATCGGCAAGCTAAACAGCCTTTACCTGACAGCTCAGGGGTCAAGCCCCCTGCTGAACCCATTCAAGATCCAGCTCAATTGCCGCCGGGGGGGCGTGTCTATTGGCGAGAGGCAAAAGCTGGATTAGACCTAAATCTGAAAACCCGTATTTTTGTGCCTTTGAAACTGTTGGTTAAGGAATATCCAGAGTTTATCCCTGGCCATCTCCGGTTAGCAGAGGCTTTGGTGGCAGACCAAAAAACGGATGAAGCATTGGTGGTAATGGGGCGAGCGGCTTCCCTTTACCCTAATCAGCCTAGCTTGCAAAAAGGGTTGATCAAACAACAAGTTCAATCTAAGAAATGGATGGAAGCCTCAATTACGGCTCGTCAATTTGCACTGCTGAATCCAGAGCATCCGGATGCCCCCGAATTCTCTAGGCTGTCTGAGGACTATCAAGATCGCTTCCGCGCTCGGTTGCGAACGCAGATTACCAATAACACCATTGGTAGCTTTATCACAGGGGCCTTGGGCATTGCGATTACAGGTAGTCCACTACCAGGCTTATCGGCGTTGCAAACCTCGATTCTGTTATTGCGTGGAGAAACAGCGGTGGGCAATGCGATCGCAGATCGAGCCAAGCGCCAACTGCCGCTAATTAAAGAACCGAAGGTACAAGCCTATGTGGATGGCATTGGCCAGAAACTCACGGCTTTAGCGGGGCGAGAGTTTAACTACCAGTTTTTTATTGTCAGTAATGACCAACTCAATGCCTTTGCCCTGCCCGGAGGCAAAATCTTTATCAATGGGGGGGCCATTCTCAAAAGTAAGTCTGAGGCTGAGCTGGCGGGCTTGATAGCCCATGAATTGTCCCATGCCGTGCTCTCTCACGGCTTCCAGATCGCCACAGAGAGTAGCGAAGCAGGCGGATTAACCCGCCTTATTCCCTATGTGGGCGGGGTACTCACAAATTTAGTGGTTGCGGATTACAGTCGGGAGATGGAACGACAGGCAGATATATTAGGGACTCGTTTATTGACCTCTGCCAACTATGCCGCAGACGGCTTACGGAACCTGATGGTCACCTTGAGTCAGGAAAAGAAACCCTTTGTTGCCCCTTGGTTTTCATCCCATCCTGGCAGCTTAGAGCGAGTCCGTTATTTGGAACAGTTGATTATCGAGAATGGCTATAATCGCTATGCCTACGAGGGCATTGAAGAACATCAGCAAATTCAAGCACTCGTAAAAGCTGAACTTAAGAAGGCCAAGGATAAAGAGGGGCAATCTGAAACGTCCTCAGATCCATCCGAGAGTGATGCCAACTCTGATAGTGATACTCCAAACGATAGCGGCTCGGATACGAAGTCTCAAACACCCTCTACGTCCTCTCCAGAACCAGCTCCTTCTCCAGAGAGAACAAAGTCCAGTGCTGACCAGGATGCGCCTAATTCATCACCAGGAGTACCTAAAACAACAGATTTGAATAAAACCCCACCGATTGACCCGCCAGATCCTGCCCAATAACACACAATCCTGCTCATAAATCTGCGTTGCCAAAGGGAAAGTATGCCTGCCGTCGTTTTTATCGTCCTATTGGGACTGAGCATCCAAATCACTAAAATGATGCTGTTTTGGCCCGTTGATGCTTTTCATGCGCTAGGGGTACCCAAGCTAATAACGTTAGGACTTGTACTAGGACTTTTTTCCTGGTTATTTGGGGAATAGCTTCGGTTCCTAGCAAATATCTTGACGAAGGGAGAGTGTTATCTCAGGAGAGTTACTAGACACGTAGTCAGGGAATGAATATGCATCATAGTGATAATGGATGTTGTCTTGATATTCCCCATCTTTGATTGGCAAATTCTCACTCAGATTGTTTAAGGCCGCAGGAGAACCGATGATCTTAAGTGTAGTGTCAACCACAATGAATTGATTGGGACCAGAACCCAATTGAACCTGAAGCTGTTTGCAACTGTTCGTATAAGGTGAGGGATCCACTTCTTCATCACATTGAATTACAACTTCTGTCTGATTGCTAGAGGTTGTAACTTGCTTGATCGCAGATTTGAACTCCATGAACTCCTGGTTAGTGCCTTGAATATCTAGCTCATTGTCTGCAGAGCGTATTTGCATCATTAAGTTGTTTGTGAAGTCAAATAGAAGCAAAGTAGAGGAGTGAAAAGGAATTGAAGACACAACAATTGTGTGAAACTTTGATTCAGCTTCACCCTATCAAAATATGGTTCGGTCAAGGTCGAGAATGTTACGTTCCCCATCACAGCATCAATAGGGGACAACTCTAGTAGTAGACTAACGGGTGAATTTTGAACCGCTTCGGTTAGCCTATGAACCCTCAACGTCTTCCCAATTATTGGCGTCAAAACACGGCGTTGATCCGGACATTACTCTTCGTGTGGGCTTTAGTGTCCTTAGTTTTGAGCATTCTTTTAGTGCAGGCTCTCAATAAAATTTCTATTGGCACGCTGCCCTTAGGGTTCTGGATGGCTCAACAAGGCTCCATTTTTGTGTTTGTGGCCTTGATCTTTCTCTACGCCAAGCAGATGGATAAGCTGGATCGCCAGTACAACATCCCTTCCTCTAAGCCTGACGAGCAATAACGGTATGACTGTTGAAGTTTGGACTACGATTTTTGTCATCCTCACCTTTATGGTGTACCTCTACATTGGCTGGCGTGCCCGTGTGCGGGATAGTAAAGGCTTTTTTGTGGCTGAACGAGGGGTACCTGCGATCGCAAATGGGGCAGCCACCGCCGCCGACTGGATGTCGGCAGCCTCCTTTATGGGGATGGCAGGTATCATTTCAGCCTTGGGCTATGACGGGTCAATTTATTTAATGGGATGGACAGGGGGATATGTCCTGCTGGCCTTACTGCTGGCCCCCTACTTGCGCAAGTTTGGCAAGTATACGGTCCCGGACTTTGTGGGCGATCGCTACTATTCCACTGCGGCTCGATTAGTAGCTGTGGTCGCAGCGCTGTTCGTTTCCATTACCTATGTTGCTGGCCAAATGCAAGGCGTGGGCATTGTTTTTAGTCGTTTTTTGCAGGTGCCTGTCGGGATTGGCGTCATGATTGGGATGGTCATCGTCGCTTTTTTCGCCATCCTGGGCGGCATGAAGGGCATTACCTGGACCCAAGTGGCTCAATATATCATCTTGATCATTGCCTATTTAATTCCGGCGGTTGCCATCGCCTGGCAGTTGACCGGCAATCCCATTCCCCAGCTTGCCTTCACCTTTGGTGATGTAGTCGGCAATCTCGACCAAGTCTGGGTCGATTTGGGATTTGGGGCCTATACGGAGCCCTTTGCTCGTAAATCGATGTTGGATGTCTTGTTTATTACCATTGCCCTCATGGTGGGTACGGCTGGACTTCCCCATGTGATTGTGCGTTTTTATACCGTCCCTAATGTGCGGGCGGCTCGGTATTCAGCGGGATGGGCGTTGCTTTTTATTGCCATACTTTATACCTCTGCCCCCACCATTGCCTCCTTCTCTCGGTATAACCTGATTACGACGTTGAATAATCAGCCTCTTGAACAGGTCCAACAGTTAGATTGGGTGCAAAAGTGGCAAACAACGGAGCTGCTGACCCTCAAAGACGAGAATCAAAACGGTATCGTCGAGTGGACACCGGACGAGAAAACCAGCGATATTTCCATCCATCCCGATATGATTGTGCTGTCCACGCCAGAGGTCGCCAAGCTAGCTCCTTGGGTGGTGGCCTTGGTGGCAGCAGGGGGTTTGGCTGCAGCTTTATCAACAGCGTCTGGGCTGCTGCTGGTGATTTCTAGCTCAGTGGCCCACGATATCTATTACAAGCTAATTAACCCCAATGCCACTGAAGGACAGCGCGTCTTGGTGGGCCGGATTATGGTGGGAGTGGCGATTTTGATTGCGGGTTACTTTGGGATTGAACCGCCAGGATTCGTTGCCCAAGTGGTGGCTTTTGCCTTTGGCCTAGCGGCGGCCAGCTTCTTCCCGGTGATTTTGCTAGGCATCTTTGATAAACGAACCAATCGAGAAGGTGCGATCGCAGGTATGGTATCAGGCCTGTTATTCACCACGATCTACATCATAGGGGTCAAGTTCTACAGCATGCCCCTCTGGTTTTTGGGTGTTTCAGCGGAAGGGATTGGCACAGTGGGTATGTTAATTAATCTAGTCGTGACCCTAGTGGTGTCCCGACTCACTCCAGCTCCACCGCCTGAAATTCAAGCCTTAGTTGAGAACCTACGAGCCCCAGGGGATGCCCCCTTAGCTCTCACCGATATTGGGGAAGAGCAACTGGATTAATCGAAATTGAAGCGCCTTTACTAGGTGGTTTGTAAATAAGAATGGCCTTGGGTTTCAGTATTTTCACTGGAACACTGCCATTAAACTCTGGGCACTATAAAACTGTACAAGATATACCCATCTTATATATCCATCTTATACAGCCAGACCACTAATTAGTTCTGAAGAAGCCGTTTGGCTGCTCTATAAATCCCTTGCGAACCACTCCGCTATTGGAGTGGTTCCCTATGCCCCTGCTCAGTTACTTAATTGTAGGAGTCCCTTCATTATGCCTTCGTGCCACCGTCTGATAGGTGCGATCCTCCCTCTTGCGACCCTCATTAGCTTGCCCACTATCGTTCAAGCCCAACCCTCCACTCAAGCTGATGATTTGCGTATTGGTGCCCGCATTGGCGTTGGTGCCAATAGTCCCAACGGTGGCACAGAAACCACGACGCGTCTCGAAACCTTTCTGCCGATTTGGCAACAACCTGGACAATCCCTCACCTTCTTGGAAGGTCGCCTCCTCATTGATGATCGTGGCAATCCCGGTGGCAATGTTGTGCTGGGACATCGCCAGTATAGTAAAACGTTTAATCGTACCCTTGGGGGGCATCTCGGCTTTGATATTCGCAACACCGACGCCAACACCTTCCAACAACTAGGACTGGGCTTAGAGAGCTTAGGCGAGGATGTCGATTTATACCTCAATGGCTTCTGGCCAGTTGGTGCCACTCAACGCCAAACAGGACAAAGTATCGTCGATACAGGCTTACAGCTTAATGGTCAACCTCGCTTTGGCGGTAATGCCCTCCTGCTCGACCTCCAACGACAGCGTTGGGTGACTCGTCAGTTTGAAGAAGCCCTAGCAGGGGTTGATTTTGAAGTGGGTAAGCAGCTCCTCAAATTCAAGAATGGTGGAGATTTACAAGCTTTCTTAGGACCGTATTTTCTCCACAGTGGCATTCGCGGCAATACTTTTGGGATTCGGTCACGCTTGCAGATGCAGCCCACTCGCAATATCAGTGCGGGGGTGGGACTACAGCATGATGATTTCTTTGGTACCCAA
>NZ_JANQOY010000233.1 GCF_028285565.1 Acaryochloris sp. IP29b_bin.148 | reverse complement strand
CATAAAAGCGATCCGAAAACTCATTGGCCACGGGCTTGACTTGAGCAAAGCTTGTTTCCAATAGCTCAACTTGCAAGCCAGAATCAGCAGGTGGAGCTGCAGCGTCTGGTTTGAGCTGGACATCTGCCTCTGAATACTCGGCACCGTCTAGCATGATGGTGGTAATGGCACCATAAGCGTCTACCCAGGCCGTTTGAACCTCCTGGGTCCATGCATTCCCTAGGTATTCTTCAAAGGTTTTGAGTAAGGTTGCCCCCACCAATGGGTAATGCTCGGGCAAGGCCCCATATTGGACATGCCGAGCCCCCAGACCTTTTAGAGCATTGCTTAACGTATCGGGTTGGCGTAGATTTTCAATCACTAACACGAGCGATTGCAAGAGCTTGACCCCTTGCTTTTTCATGTCAGTCCCCTCAAAAAGAGGTTTAGCCTCTGGGTAATCCGTGAATAAATGGTTATAAAAACTTGTAACAAATTCACTAGATTGAGGTTTTATTTGCTCAAAGCTACTTTCAAGGAGTTCGACTTGTAAGGCCATAGATTTACCTATTGGAGATATTAAATTTCGAGGCTAGTTAAAATTCAATTGCCTCAAAAAGCTGCCTTCAAGGACTACAAAAGGAGTTGAAAACTCGATAAGTGTAGATAAATTAGCACTCATCTTTAGAGATTTTTTGCTTGGGCCTAAATAGGCAAAGTGAGGCTGATTATGTATTTCTAGAATAGACTTTTACAACACCAGTTTACGCCAACCCTTCCGCATCATAGGCGGATTGAAGACAGCTATAACGCCTTCACCCAAGACGATTATGCATAAATACCTTGACATTCCTAAACAGCATTAAGCTGCAAAATCAAAATATGCATTCAAAGGTAAAAAATAATGATTCAGAAGGTCGTATCAATTAATACAAATGACGAGATTGACACAACAAAAAACGCATAGAATTAATGCATAAATAGCATAATTAAGTGTATTTTTACCTAATACAAATAAAGCTAGTAAATAGTATAGAAATATACATTATTTAGGAATGTTCAACGCACCTCGTTTTCGTAGTAGTAATTTTTGCTCACTGGACAGCCCTTCCGCATCGGTAAACATAGCCCCTGAAACAATGCTGTTGGAAAAATCAACATTCAAAAGTTGAGTTTTTTCCAAATTGGCATCCCGAAAATCTGTATGCTCTACTTTTGCTCCGGTTAAGTCCGCCTGTTCTAAATGAGCACTATAGAAAGAAGCATGGTTCAAGAGGGCGTCGCGCATACAAGCCTGCCCCAAGAACACGTGATCTAAACTGGCTTCTAGGAGTTGGGCTTCCATTAGATTGGCTTGGTCAAAGTGACTGCCAATTAAATCAGCCCCTGTAAAATCCGCCTTTTGTAAATCGGACTGTACAAAGCGAGAGCGTTCTAGACGGGCATGGGCAAAAATGGCTTCAGGAAATTGAGCCTGACTCATATTGGCGTCATTGAGCTTAGCCCGGCTGAAGTTAGCCCCCTTGAAATCACCCTGAGACAGGTCTGCCCTGATTAAAATGGCATCTCGGAAGGAGGCATATTGGCCAGTGGCTTCTGCTAAATCCACCGACTCCAAGATGGCGGTGGCCGCATTGGCTTGATTTAAATGGGCACCATGGAGCTTGAGCTTAACCCCATGAATCCCCATCAAATTAGCCGAGTCAAGGCGCGCAGAGGTAAATTGGGCTTCCGTGAGGAAAGCATCCTGGAGGCTAATTCCTGTCAGGGTCGCAAAGATTAAGATCGCTTCCGTAAAGTCAGCGCGATTACAGGAGACTCCAGATAAATTAGCCACCCGCAGATATGCTTGGGGAAAGTGGCCATCATCCAGACAGCATCCTTGCAAATCGATATTGCTAAGTTCTGCTCCTTTTAAAGAAATGCCCTGTTGAACTTTCGTTTGCACCTCTTCCGGTGTAAGAACAGCCATCGATTAGGTTTCCAATTGGTGTATATAAGGTGGGACAGCACTAAGCATCAGCGGTTTGCACTTCAGGCACCGAGGGGGAAGCACTGCGATGCTGCTGAGAACGATAGCGGAGAAGGGTTGCCAGCACGAATAAGCTATCCATGCCGGCCAAACCAGCAATCAGCACTGCCGACCCCCCAGTTCCGAATCCATAACTATGCAGTCCCGTTCCCAGCACAAAATTAACGCCATACCAAGCCATCAGTACGGCATTAAACGCTAAGACACTGGCAACATTCATGCCAAATTGTCCTAACCAGCCCGCTAAACGGCCATGAACAGGCGCTAAATAGCAAAGCAAGGCAATTAAAGCCCAGGTCTCTTTTGGATCCCAACCCCAAAATCGCCCCCAGGAAAAATGTGCCCAAATGCCGCCCAAAATAATGCCTGTCGTTAGCAGCAATATCCCCACTTGAATCACGCGGGTATTAAGCCGGGACAGGGCGCTTGCGGTTGCCCCTCCCTGGGGATATCGCCAATATTGCACCAAGGCCAGATGTCCTAATCCCATGGCCAAGGCGAAGCTGGCATAGCTAAGAGTGATGGTGGGGACATGGATACTGAGCCAAAAGTTATCCCGTAACACAGGCACTAAGGGCTCAATGCTGGGGTCCAAAACGGCAGGTAAACTATCAGCCAACAGTAGGCACACGACGGTAAGGGGAGCCGCCGCGTACAGATAAGAACGGGCCCGGGTTTGAAGTTCAAAGCAAAAGGCTAAGGCGGCAATCCCAAAGCCGACCCAAACCACAGATTCATACATATTGGTAACGGGTGGACGGCCTGCAATTTGCATGCGGAGGCTAAAGCCAAAGGCTTGGACCAAAATCCCCCCAAGGAAGGTTCCCATACCTGTCCAATACAAATTGAGGTGGGGAATGAGTTGACTGATGAGGAGGCTCAGGAATGCTATCCCATAAAGTTTCCAAGCTTTTCCAAAAGGATGGAAGTGATTGAAAAAGACTTCCCTTTGCAATGTGGCCATCGCTGGATAAATCTCAGGACTTAAGTCTGCTAAGGCCTGTTGCAATAAGGCTATAGGCTCTGCCAAAGACTCTAAATCATCCCCCTGGACTTGATACTGCTGGTTGAGCTGCTCAAACTGAGTCTGAATCTTGGCCGCCACTTCAGAGGGATAAAGCTGTTCAGCTTCCGCAATCCCGACCCAAGTTCCTTTGATGTCCATGGGATGAGGCACCAAAGGTAAAGTTTGGCTGCCAACCGTATCCAACATCAAATTAAGGCGATCTTCGAGGGTCAAGGCTTCTCGTTCATCCCGTGTCAGGGGTTGCTCTTGTAGCTGTTTGGTATGGGCCTGTTCCAAGATCAGACCTAAATCAGAATTAATCAGGGTAGAAAAACTAAAGTGCTTTTGCTCTAAGGGCAGTCCCAATTGGGCCTTGAGGGGGCGATAGTTGACCAACACAAAGGGCTCGTCATTCCAGTCCCGGCTGTTGAGCCACAAAGACCAATAGGTTTGGGAGGCATTTAAGATATCACCCCTCGCCAGCTGATAACGCGAGGAGCCATGAATAGTGGCAACTGTTTCCCTCGCCACTGTATCTAAGGGTTTTTTGCGGCCATCTAGTTGCACAGCCAGTGTGTCAACCGACATTTGGGCCGTGGGTTGCCATTGACTGAAAGGGGTGACTATCAGCAAGCAAGCGAGACAGAGTCCCCATAGAAATTTTAATTGAGTCATTATCCATCCTGGGTAGCAAGGGGTAGGGGGGCGGGTTCAGCAGCAATAGGCTTAGTGGGTTTCTCCAGCGCTACTGAGACAGGCCGTTTTTTCCATAGGGTAGGGCCATAGAACATCACACCAATACCCAATACAGTGAGTAAGGCCCCACTCCAGGTCAGCGCGGTCACCCACAGGGGTTCGCGTTTAATTTGCAGCGTGGACTGGTTCAAATCGCCAGGATTCCAGGAGGCTTGGGCAATTTTCCATCCCTGGTACCAAGTGGGATGATTCATCCAGACCGACCGCTGTTGAGTAGAGTCTCCCTGCAGATTTTCGATGCGGATTTGGCTGGTCCACATGGCCACCGACTCGCTACCTTCATTCCGTTCAACGATAAAATCATCCAAACCCACCTGGAAGGGTAAGGCCAGCATGCGGGGACCAAAGGCTGCCATTTTGGGATGCGAACCATCGGCAATCAGTGTTGATTCTCCCCAGGTCAGCCATTGCTGCCCATCCGCTGAGGCCACTTGCAACGCCGGAACTCCTTCAACGCCAGGTGGAGCGGGTAGGCGCTCTTGGAGCCGCTTCCCATGGGGAAGCCAGTCTGCCAGGGTGATTTTAAAATCTGCCCAGCCCGGCTGAATCATTTGATCTATCACCAAAGGCCCTGAGGTAAAAGACTGGGAGGAGCGGGCTGCATAATATAGCTTTTGATTGGCAATAACGACTCGGAAGTAATCGCTAGCCGGGGAAGGCGGAACTTGATATTCCCATTCCAAACCCAGTAAAGCTTCATCCCCCGCCAAGATAGGTCCGGCCTGAGCAAAGACAAACCAGCGTTCTTGCAGATCGGCCTGAGTTACTTCTACTTCTACGGCTGGATTCAGCCAATCCTGAGACGCCGTGATCGGCTGATTCTGGTCACCCAAGCGAAAATCAGGCCACACGTTCAGTAAGTGAACCTGGATATCATTGATGACGGCATCCTGGCGGCGTAAGTCATCAATGGCCAGTGGGGTATCTACGTCTCCCACCTTCATCAGTAGGGTTCCAGATTGGCGGGCTTGCCTTTGAGCTGGATCGGCTAATAGCTGTTGGAGGTCGGTTTGATTGGCAGCTTGCCGCAGTTCCAGTTGAGCTGGCCCTAAATCCACCATTTCAGCAGCGGGCGATAACCACTGATCGAAGGTTTGACCCATGCGATCGCTACTCAATACCAACCGGACGGCAGGGCTATCTGTAGTGTCTCCTGCTCGATACTCAACAGTTTCAACAGAATTTTCGTCGTAATCTAGCAAGGTCAACCCAGCAAATTGGTGGGGTGAAATGACTTTATCCGGTGTCACCATCACCGCCACCTGCTGAACTTGGCCTTGATCGTCCATTACTTCCAGGAGTTCACCCTCGACCCGCACCAAATGGTTGGCAGGCTGATCGGTGCGCACCAGCAATAGTCCTTCCACACCCAAGTGAATCACCGCCGCAGAACCGGCAATCAGCACAATCAACCCCAAGTGAGTCAGGGCAAAACCCACTTTTCGTGCCCCTCGCCAGGGATAACGGGACAGGGTAGAGACGCCCAAATTGACCGCAAGCAGAAACATCAAGGCTCCAAACCAAGGACTCTTATAGATCTGCTGTTGAACCACCAGCGATCCAACTTTACTTTCGTAAAAGGTGGCCCAGATTAAAATACTTGCGATCGCACCCAGTACGGGTACCGCCAGTTTAATGGACCCCAAAAAGCGGACAAGTTTGGTGAACATTCAGACCTCAGATCATCAAGAACCTGTCCCCATTTAGTCTGAATCAGCCTGTAGAAAATGTAGTGGATGTATCAAATGGAATAGGGCAAAAGCATCAATTATGGTTAAACCACATAACTTTTATGCAAAAAAAGGATTAAACTTACTCCAAGGATTTCACCAAGCCTACTCGCCCTAGCAAGTCCGATTCTGCTCATAACAAGGCCCCAAAATCTACTTTGAGCCACGATTGAGGTTATGCATATCCATCGATATCTAAAAGATTAAGTTTTGGTGGTATAAATGTCGCAACAAGCGTAATGGAGATTCCCTCAAGGATGGGTTGTAATAACGGATTATTTATCAGCATTCCAACCGCATCATGATTTCTCTTGATTGAGATACATTATGCCACCGTATCCATAACCTGAGATATCTGAGGGTAGTTTATGACTGTGTTTGAGGGATCCTTTAAACCACCTGTGATTGGGGCTGACGAAGTACCGATCAAAATCACTGGATTGGGAAAGTGTGAGTTAACATCCGATGGTCTCAACATTCAGGGCTTCAAACATACACCAAAGGTGAGTAGCTCATTATTATTCATTCTCTTCTTTGTGGCTTTTTTCGGGATAATTCTGCTAAGAGTTGTTTGGCCTGGCATTCCCACTTGGCTCAATGTTTTACCCCTTGGTGTGGTTGTTGCGCCCTATCTTAGGGGGCAGGGCAGCGATCATCAAGATGAACCCATTGAACTGTGGGTTCCTTGGGAATACGTTGCCGGTGCCAAATTAGAAAAGATTTCTCCTGCTGTCATTATTCGAATAAAAAAATACCGATATAAAAATGAATGTTACAAAGGTGCACTGTACTTTCACCCAGTTAATGAATCAGATGAGTTTCTAAAAGCATTGCAAGAGCATGGTGTGCAGTGCAAACCTTAAACCAGGGGCTGCGTCAAAGTTGTTCCATGGTGACGGTATAGCGAAATTGCTGGCCGCGCTCAAAGGAGCCTACCCAGATCGCATATTTGCCCGCAGGCAGCCGATCGACGACCCAACCGGCATCCTTACCTTGAGCAGAATCATCCACACAATAGAGGCGATTGCCGGGACCTTTAATCAGCAGGGTGGTATCCCGTTGGCTATTGACTTGGAGCTTGAGCTTATTTACCCGTTGCTTTAGCACCAACATATGATCGGGGCTCGGCGAACCATACCCTAAGCACAAATTATTTTGTCTGTCTCGCTCTCCCACAATTCGATGGAGCGCCATGGCCCCCTTTGCATATCCTTTCACCGTTTGGGAGCGAGAGCCTGGCGCTAATTTGAGACTGGCAAAATTAGCAGGATTTGCGATGGCCGAAGGCCGCTCTTTGAGCATCGCAGGCCAACCCGATAATAGGATCGAGACCGTCACCATTAGCCCTTTGAGCGGCAGAGAACATCGCTGCCACCGCTTGCACTCGTTGCGTTTTTGCATACCTTGCACCTCAAACGTCTTAATTCCATCGACGTCCTTCGCATCCGTTAGACGCACACCCTGGGATTAATGTTGCTCTATTATGTAGCGTGCCCACTGATCTGACTGATTTTGGCGGTTGTGTTCATATATCGTCAGACTTAGAAGAATTACTTAATACTTCTGCTGGGGGCGAGGTATCCCCTGAGATTAAGCGTATGCAAGAGGCTCAATCGACCTATGTCGATACACTTTCCACGCTGAGCGGGATGATCACTCCCTCTGCGGTCAAGCCCAGTTGGATGGCCTCTTGGCTGTGAATGGTCCTACCCGTTAATGCACAACGCATCTCAGCTTGAGCTGTGGCGGGAAATAAAGCTGAGATTTGGCTGCGTTCGATGGCAGGCGTGAAATCGCCTGACTTTTGTTGAACATAGTTCCAGAGAATGTCACGAATCAGGGCCTGATACCCTTGGTGGCCTGAAAGATTCTTGAGCTTATCTTTCAACTCTCGCTCCAACCGAATGCTGGTGACTTGCATTTCAGTGGTAGGGACGGAATGAGTGATAGACATTTACAATTCCTCAATAATCGAAACAGCCTGGTTAAATTGTACTACGATTGTAGTATATTTGACCTGATCACCGCATTACGTTAAAAGTGAATGACAAAAGTGTCCTGATGCGGTAGGAATAGCCCCCAATAGGGTCGGTCAATCCTAAAAAATAGTCTGTTCCGAATCAATTTTAGGGCTTGAATGCATTTTAGGGAGTGGGGTTTGTCAAACAAGTGGGGATTGAGGGCATTGCTGAAATTTAACTACAGTAAACAAGGCACCATTTTAGAATCGGTAACGGCTCCCCTTGAAGATGTGATCAATCGACGTGTATTACTGGCGGTGCGAACGGCGCAGCCGATTCATGTGGAACCGAGTTTTGTGTCCCTGGTGGTCCCCTCTGCACTCCCAGAACTACGGGGATTAGCTACAGAGCTTGCACAGGGCGATTGCGATGCCATTTCGCTCTGTGCGATGGAGCCGGACGTATCAGCCCCTTCGGAACAGCCATTACGATCGGATGAGGTTAACGACAATATTGAAGTGGTGCTGCGTGGACTATGGCTCACCCACCATCCAGAAGCGGAAGAGGGCATCTTTTTCACCTCTCTGACCTCCGAGATTGAGGAACACATCGAAGAATTGTGGTCGTATCAACCCCGCGCCTTACCCTAAGGGGGAATCACGACAGAATGGCTGGCACGAGACCAATTCTGGGTAGAGTAGATATGCTGAACCAACAATTGAGGAATTTATGTCCCTGCAAATGCTACGAACGCTAGTGTGGACAGACTGTCGTCTGGCGCTTGTCTTTTTGGTGTTTTTTCCCCTGGGGCTGCTGGTGTGGGCCATTATTGAAAATGCCCAACCCATTAGTCGACTGTTAGTGGTGTATTGGCGAGTGGCGAGTTTATTGCTGATCACGCTGTACTTGATGATGGCTCAAGTGCCGCTAAGCTTTATCACGCTGTTTGTGGCATTGCTTTTGATTCCAGCCAGTCTCTGGTTTTGGGTCGATCTGAATGAAGAAATTGATGATCGCCGAGGCAAGCTCAAAGTGGCCTTAACGACCTGGCGGTGGGCCACGACGCTGTTCTGTTTGGTCTCGGCAACAGGACTTTCTCCTTCCTTGGGCTGTGCTGGATCTAAAGCTGCGATCGCAGCCCCGCAATGCCAGATCTGGTTAGAACCCGCCTATGGCGTTGCTGCGATTGTCCATAGCAGCTCGGGTGTGGGGCGAATTAATATCTTAGCCACCCTAGCGTTGATTTTGTATGGGTTCTACTTCGGTTATTTCTTGTTGTTTCGCCTCTCGAAGCAGGGACGGTCTGCCACAGGATATTAAGTGCTAAGACGATCGGGCCTATGACTGTTGAACATCGATTAGAACAATACACCCTGCAATGCCCTCAAGAAGTGCTGATCGTCAAAGCTGAGATTGAGGGAGAACCCGATGAAATTGCCATTTTTCGCGGCGTTTCCAGTTCGCTAATGCGGCCCACCGCCTTTGATGTTGAGGTGCCGATTTTGCCGGAGGGGGCCACCATTGTAGCGATTGATCGCTTACAAGGTCCCTATGACCCCGCCCATCCTCAATATCTACAGCAAAGGCTGTCTTGGGCAGACTTTTTACCCCGACTCACTCAGCTAGGTCTATAAGAAAGGTCATAGGCTAAGCGGTTGGGTTCAAGATTCTCAGCGAGTTTGATAGGCTGAAGAATATCAAGACTGTATGCGATCGCTGTTGGAATCGGAGTGAAATGGATAATTCTCTAGCCACCCTCTATTTAGGACTATTTTTAGTCTTGCTTTGTTTTGCGGGCTGGTTCGTTTTTCGCCAAGTGTTGAAAACCCGTAAAAATGAACTGAAGATTTCTAAACTAGAAGCCAAATTTAAACAAGAAGAGGGTTCGATCGAAGAATATTACGAGCTGGGCAGTATCTATCTCAGGAAAAAACTGTTTGTGCAGGCGGTCAGCCAACTCAAAAAAGCCTTAAAAGCAGCAGAATCAGAAATGGGTGTTGTCGCTGATCTGGAGGACGAAGAGGACGCGGAGGGTGACACAACGGCGATGGAACCGTTGGCCCCCTTATACAACGCCTTAGGCTATGCCTATTTTGGCCAAGAGCAATTTGACTTAGCGATTCGCCACTACAAGGAAGCGCTCAAGAGTAAACCCAATTATTTCGTGGCCATGAACAATCTGGCCCATGCCTATGAGCGCAAAAAGCTGATCCGGCAAGCCTTGGAAACTTACGATCAGGTTCTGTCCCAAGACCCGAACAATGATACGGCTAAGCGCCGGTCCCGATCGCTCCGCAAACAAGTCGCCGTCTCTGGGTAAGTCCGATGCCAGATTCCCTGATGTACAGTGACGAGGAGATGTATGTTGTTCTAGAAACCAACCAGCCTGAACAGCTGATTTCGGCTGCGGAGCTATTGACTAAACTGGAGTCCGTTCTGTCCACGCAACAGGACGATCTTCCCCCAGATTTGCAGTCTATCGACACCATTACCGCGCAAGCCCAGCATCTGATGGCGACATCCTGTGAACTCGATGTGGGACCCAGTCAATTTTTACAGTGGTATGTCGTGCGCCTAGAGAAATAGGCGCACGGCCGGAAAGGTTCTTAACTATGGGAGCTTAAAGGTTCTTGCTTAGGGTACCGCGTTGGGCGCTGTGCATGGCTCGCAGGACTGCCGCCGGATCAACAAGTTTACCGCGATACTTCAACGTCCAATGAAGATGGGGACCTGTTGTCCGACCGGTCATGCCGACCCGGCCAATCCGCTGGCCCGCGCGTACCCGTTGTCCTTGGCGAATTTTGAGCCCGCCATCCGCCATATAGCGACCTTGACCATCTCTGGCCACGCGGCCTTTCAGGTGACAATAGACATGGACCCAAGAACCCGACTGCACACGCACAGAGGTGCCACAGGCCGTATGGTCAGAGACACTAATCACTCGGCCAGACCACCAATTGCGGATATAGCTACCGTTGGGCGCTGCAAAATCGAGACCCGTATGAAATTCGGTCGAATATCCGCCCGTCGGAGAAGAACGATAGCCAAAGGGAGAGGTATATCCCTGAAAATTCTCCACAGGGAAAGACCCATTGCGCCAAATGGAGGTTCCTACCGCAACCTGGGGAGGCTGATTGCCCACAGCCTGCTGACCCACAGCAGAGGCGAGACTCAGCCCAACTAAACTTGCACCAGCAACAGATAACCAGCGGTTGCGATTCATTCCGGAACTCCTGTATTAATGACCTCAACTTGTTCAGCTGACAATGGCCCAGTGATAAACGTAAACAATAAAGAAAACATGAATTCTCTTATAGCGTCATGCCCAGTATCTGTCAATGATGCAGGATCAAATTACTGACTCCATATGACGAATCACACCTTGCAATGGAGATGTCTCGTACAGATGGAAGATCTAACCCTTTGACTGCCATTTTGCCACTCTAGTTCCTTATCCTTCTCAATCAAGGGGCAATGTCGATCAGGCGTCATTGGCCCTATCTGCTGTTGATGACGCGATTGCGCTTGTGTAAGGAAAACCCTGACAAGGTTAGACTGAAGCAATGGCAAACACCGCAGGCAAATATTCCCGACTCCGCAAACTTATCCAATATCTCCGTCCCCACTGGCGAAGTGTCCTCTTGGGTATTTTGGCGCTATTTGCGGTCAATAGCTTGGGGACTTACTTACCGCTCTTAATCCGTACAGTCATCGATGATTTGGAGGTCGTTTTTAAGGCCACTGATGAATTAGAAGTGGCTGCTAGCTTTGGCCCCATTCTGCCCAATATTTTACTGATTGGCGGCCTGGCTTCTTTGATGTGGTGTATTCGCATGGCCTCCCGCATTCTGTTGTTTGGAACGGGGCGTCAAGTTGAATTTGATCTCAAACAAAAAATTTTTGAGCATTTATTGTCTCTAGAACCCTCCTATTTTGCCACCAATACAGCGGGTGACTTAATCAACCGAGCTACCAGTGATGTCGATAATATTCGTCGGCTCGTTGGCTTTGCGGTTCTCAGTCTTGCCAATACGCTATTTGCCTATGCGTTGCGCTTACCCGTGATGTTCGCCATTGATCCGGTTCTGAGTTTGGCTGCGATCGCAGTTTATCCTCTGATTCTTCTCCTCGTCCAAGTCTTTAGCCATCGTTTACGCAATGAGCAACTTGCGGTCCAGCAGTCCCTCTCGAATTTAAGTGAGCTTGTGCAAGAGGACATGAGTGGGATCTCCTTAATCAAGATCTACGCCCAAGAGACCAATGAACAGACCGCCTTTAACCGCCTGAACCAGGCCTTGCTAGAGGCGAATCTTAAACTAGCCAAAACGCGCAATATTCTCTTCCCGGTGTTGGGCGGCATGGCCAGCATCAGTTTATTAGTGCTGTTGGCCCTGGGCAGTCGGGCCATTCCCTCCGGCGGCATTAGTGTCGGAGATTTTGTGGCTTTGCTGCTCTATGTTGAGCAATTAATTTTTCCCACGGCGCTGCTGGGCTTTACCATTACCGCCTATCAACGGGGCGAGGTCAGTATTGACCGGATCGAAGCAATTTTAGGGGTGGAACCTCAAATTCACAGCCCAGAACAGGCCATCCGCCTCGATAAGCACCTGGTTAAAGGTGCCCTCCAAGCCAAAAATCTTACCTTTACTTACCCAGGGGCAACGACACCCTCGCTCAATCAGGTCAATTTTCAGATTCAACCGGGTGAAACGGTGGCGATTGTGGGACCTGTGGGTTCGGGTAAATCTACCCTCGCAAACGCCATTCCCCGGCTGTTAGATATTGCCCCTGGGCAACTGTTTGTGGATGGACATGATATTACGCAAGCCTATTTACGAGATTTGAGAGCCGCCATTGCCTATGTCCCTCAAGATAGTTTTCTGTTTAGCACCAGCCTTAAAAACAATATTCGCTACGGCAATCCGCTCAGTGATCCTTCAGAGGTCGAATATGCCGCCAAGCAATCCCAAATTCATGAGGAGGTCTTAAACTTCCCCCAGCGATATCAAACGATTGTGGGGGAACGAGGCATCACCTTATCTGGAGGGCAACGCCAACGAACGGCTCTATCCAGGGCTTTATTAGTCGATGCTCCCGTCTTGATTTTGGATGATGCCCTCTCAAGTGTGGATAATCAAACGGCAACGGATATTCTCAATAATTTGTCCGGCGGCACCCAGCGCAAGACGGTTGTGTTTATTTCCCATCAACTTTCAGCGGCTGCGATCGCAGATCAGATTTTGGTGATGGATCGCGGAGAAATTGTCCAAATGGGTACGCATGATCAGTTGGTGCAACAGCCCGGCTTGTACCAAACCCTATGGAATCAGCAAAAACTGGAAGCGCAGCTTTTGTAGAGCGGAGGGCGCTCTGTGGGAGATAGGTGGCCATGGAACTCTAGAGCTGATTACCCTCGGGGAGCGAATCTTCTACGGGTTTCAATTCGATTAATTGTTTGAGGGTGCGAATGGGAAACACCTTGGCCACTTGCCGATAGGGGGCCGTAATG
The DNA here is from genome assembly GCF_028285565.1 of Acaryochloris sp. IP29b_bin.148. Lineage (GTDB taxonomy): Bacteria > Cyanobacteriota > Cyanobacteriia > Thermosynechococcales > Thermosynechococcaceae > Acaryochloris. The sequence continues at coordinate 13,648 of NZ_JANQOY010000233.1, read as the reverse complement.
CCATCGGGTCCCACCACATAGTGGGTGTCATTTTCGTAGAAACTATCGACCACGACACCCGCTTGATAGGCCAAGGGATACCATTTTTCATAGTGTCGGTCAATCAAAACCAGTGTCCCTGCCGCATTGACCCGATAGGCTTTGCCCACATAGCCGGTGGCGTCATAAAAGATCTGGTGAATATGTTGATCCAGCTCCGTCTCATCGGAGAATTGCGGCCGATAAAAGGCCTTAATCTCTTCTTCCACCCCCAGTTCCTGGAGGCGATTATGTAAGCCTTGCTTATTCTCTGAAAAATAGGCGTCTCGGGCGGGTTCATCCTGCAAGAATTTGAGAATAATCGAGACAGGTACGCCCTGAACCGTCAGGGAAGGTCCTAGAACGATAGCAGTCAGGACCGTGATCACCGTCAGTCCTGCACCTAATTTGAGCAGCGTTGCGCGGATAGATTTTCTAGACATATTCCTTAGTCTAGCGATTCCATCTCAACTTGTCGGTATCTTAGGATCAGCCAGAGTTCGCCCCTGAGTTCAGCGCTGCCGAGGGCAACGAGACCGTTGAATCACTGGGTCACTCGGGATTATTGATAATTGACAATGCGGGCAAATCCCTCTCCTGTCAAACTTGCGCCGCCTACGAGCGCGCCATCAATTTCTGGCTGAGCCATAATTTCATCTACATTGTCTGGTTTGACGGACCCACCATATTGAATCGTGACATTGGCATTGGTTAACCGAGAGCGAATTAAGCCAATCACCCGGTTCGCTTCACTACTCTCACAGGTGTCGCCAGTGCCAATCGCCCAAATCGGTTCATAGGCAATAATTAAGTTGTTTTGATCAACTCCAACCAGACCTTTCTCCAGTTGCGCAAAGATCACCGCTTCTGTTTCCTGGGCATCGCGTTGGGCTTTAGATTCGCCTACACATAAAATGGGTGTTAACCGATGCGATTGGGCTGCCTTAAGCCGCTGGTTAACCGTGGCATCTGTCTCACCAAAGTACTGTCGGCGCTCGCTGTGGCCAATGACAACATATCTCACCCCAGTTTCTAGTAACATGGGACCTGAAATTTCACCGGTATAGGCCCCTGTATCTTCCCAGTGGATATTTTGTGCCCCCACCTGCACCCGACTGCCATGCAAGTTCTTAGACAGCGCTGTTAAGGTGGTAAAAGGCGCACAGAGAATAACATCTCGATCGTCGGGGGTGTTCTCTAGCAGGGGAAGAAAGGCACGTAAAAATTCCAGGGCTTCTGCCTGGGTTTTATGCATCTTCCAGTTGCCTGCGATCGCAATTTTTCGCACGGTTTATTTAAATTCAATTTAAGTGAATGCCTTATTCAGTGTAAGGGCTTGGGTGACGCATGACTAGGACTGAGACAGTCGAACCCCCGTCAATACCGTATGGGTGCGCTCGATCGGGCCTTGAGAATTCACTTTCGCTAAAAACAATAGCCAAGTTGTATCGTTTCTTACCGAATAGCAGGGCTAAATTCGTTACTGTTTTTTCATGACTGTAATCTAAGCTACATATTCATGCGGCTCGAGCAACTGCAAGCCTTTTTATCCGTGGCCCAAACTGGAAGTTTTCAGCAAGCGGCCAAAAAATGTGGGGTCACCCAATCCACAGTTAGCCGACAAATTCAAGGGCTAGAGTCTGAATTAGGGCTCCCCCTACTGCATCGAGGCGCTCAAAGCAAACTCACCTTAGCGGGGGATCAGCTGCTCCCCCATGTCCGCAAGATCTTGACCGAATGGCAAAATGCCACGCAAGAGATCAACGATCTCCGGGCTGGAAAACAGCCGGAACTTTGTGTCGCCGCGATTCATTCGGTCTGTGCGCACTATTTACCCCCCGTCCTCCAGAAATTCTGCCAACTCTATCCAGACGTGCAATTACGGGTCACATCCTTGGGCAGCGATCGCTCTTTGAAAGTGCTGCAAGATGGTTTGGTGGATTTAGCCATTGTGATGAATAATCCGATGCTGACGAGCCAGTCTGAGAACGTGGTGGACTGGCTGTATAACGAGCCGATTCAAGTGCTGATGTCGGCCAAACATCCTTTAGCGCCACATCCTGTGATTTCCTGGCCGGAGTTAGCTCAATTTCCTCAGGTTATGTTCAAAGATGGGTATGGCATGCAGCGGCTGGTGCAGGACCAGTTCAAACGTCAGGGATTGGAACTGAAAGCGGTACTCGAACTCAATACCCTAGATGCCTTTCGAGGTGTGATTCGTCAAGGAGAAATGATTTCTCTCCTCCCCCGAGGGGCATTAGTGGACTCTCAAAGTGATCCCTCTCTGGCGATTCGAGATCTCGCGGCTCCCGATGCCCAGGATCTGACGCCTCAGTTTAATCTGACTCGGGAGGTGGTGATGGTCACCACTCAAGACCGATTGTTAATTCCACCTATTGCTAATTTCCGGCGTTTGGTTCATGATTCCTTCATTGCCAATGTCCCTTAGCACTGACCAAACTAGCAAAATGGTTACTGCACAGCGTCAGGGGCGGCCTTCACTCTAGAATTGGCACAGTCAATCGCCATGAGTCAGACGTTTCGTGAACTGTTGAAAAAAGTCGGTAGTGGACGGCATACGAGTAAAGATCTAAGTCGCATTGAGGCTCAAACGGCCTTGGAGTTGATGTTGCAGCAGGAAGCAACCCCAGCCCAAATTGGAGCATTCCTGATTGCTCATCGGATTAAGCGGCCCACGGGCACTGAACTCGCAGGTTTTTTAGATGCCTATGAGCGCTTAGGGCCGACGTTACCGGCTTTACCCGATCAGCAACGGGTTGTGGTTTTTAGTGCCCCCTATGATGGCCGATCGCGAACGGCGCCCGTCTTACCCATCACTGCCTTAATTTTGGCAGCCTCTGGCTGTCCTGTATTGCTGCATGGGGGGGATTGTATGCCCACCAAGTATGGGGTCCCCCTGATTGATCTATGGCAGGGATTAGGGGTGGACTGGACCCATCGATCGCTGACTCAAATTCATCAAGTGTTATCGGAGTGTGGGCTGGGGTTTGTCTATTTACCGGAACAGTTCCCGTTAGCGCATGGGCTGGTGGACTTTAGGGAGCAGTTGGGTAAACGCCCGCCCTTAGCCACCACGGAGCTGCTCTGGCATCCCTATGGTGGCGACCACGTTTTGATTTCTGGGTTTGTGCATCCTCCCACCGAAAATATGATGCGAGAAGCGTTGGCGTTGCGAGGCATTCATGAGTTCACAACGGTGAAGGGGCTAGAGGGCAGCTGTGATTTGCCGCGCGATCGCAAAGCCATCCTGGGGGTCAATCGTCCTGAACAGGATCCCCACTGGCAACGACTAATTTTATCGGCCGGAGACTACGAGTTAGGGGGGCCTGAAGTTCCCTATTACTCGACAGCAGCCTTAATAGAGCAATTTCAAGCCGTTCTTACAGGGCAAAGCGGTGAATTAATGCCAGCCGTGTTGTGGAATGCGGGCTTCTATCTCTGGCATGTGGGCAGCAGTTCCAGTTTAGAGCAGGGGATTCAGGCCGCGGAAAATTTACTGCTGCAGGGTACGGCCAACCAAGTGCTCCAGCAGGTTCAGCAAACGCTATCTGCACTTTAGATGCAGCGTTCGATGCTGCCAGAACTAGGCAAGCCCCTACCCGAGATGAATCAGCCTCCTTTCACTGACCCGCATTATTCTGAGCACGGGGTTACAGCCCTTGTTTTGGCAGGTGGGAATAGTTCGCGGATGGGAACAGATAAAGCATTGCTACATTGGCAGGGCATACCCTTGCTAGAGCGCGTTTGTCAGGCTGCGGCTCAGAGTTGCTCAAGGGTGTATGTTTTAACGCCTTGGCCTCAGAGATATCAGCTTCTACTTCCAGAGGGGTGCCATATTTTATTGGAGTCTATCTCTGGGCAGGGGCCGTTGGTCGCGCTTGAGCAAGGCTTGAGGCAGATCTCGACGACTTGGTTGCTCTTGTTGGCGTGTGATTTGCCGCTCTTGAACCCGACAATTCTGCAAAGATGGATTACCCTATTACCGGATGAGGAAGTGATGGCCGTTGTGCCTCACCATTTGGGTCGGTGGGAACCCCTGTGTGGGTTCTATCACGCTCAAAGCCATCCTGATCTGCGATCCTTCCTGAAGCAAGGGGGACGATCCTTTCAAGCCTGGCTATCAACCCTGACGACTCAGAAAATAGCCCTGGATGCCACAGCTACAGCCATGCTCTGGAACTGTAACTCCCCTGAAGATTTAACGCCACCTGAGGTATAAAGCATGTCCACGTCCACGAATCATCCTGCTGACGATATCTTGTTTTTTGACTTTGAAGAAGAATTTGTGGAGGATTTGCGTTGCATTCCGATGATCGTTCGCTTCAAGCTCGACACCTGTGGAATCAAACTAAAATTGGCGGAATGGAACCAATTTAGCGAAGAGGAGCGAGAGCAATTTACGTTTCAACCCTGTACCTCGGAAGACGAAATTGAGGATTATCGGGAGTTCCTTAAGGATTTGATCTTTATGTACACTGAAACGGATGCCGCCGAAATCCCGGTCGAGGAGCATCCACCTTGGTTAGACACTGCGGTCATCCCTCCAGCGTTAGTCGAGAAAGCACAGACGCATGAGGTTGAGATCAGTCTGCAACAGTGGCAAGGTTTGAGTCCCTTGCAGCGATTTGCTCTGATCAAGCTCAGTCGGCCCAGTCATGAAAATAAGAATTTCCTACCCGCCTTACAGGAATTCCAGTTACTGTAAGTCATCTGCCACCAGCACGACCTGCTCAATGGGGCGATCGCGCAATAACCGTTTGGGCACGCTGCCTGGATGGGTCGCGTAAATGGCACTGCCATTGGTATAAATCACACCACCATGGGCATCAATATCGTAGGAGATCACCCCTTCTCCAATCACCTGGAGTTCACCCTCAGGACGTTGACAGATCAATTGCCAAGAACGGGGCACAAGGGCGGGAGAGTCCTGATCGCCAAAGCGACGATTCTTTTCTGCTTCAGCCCCCGTATTGATCAGATTGCCCCAGATCAGAAGATCCTGCTTGGCTTGTACTTGAGGCGGCCCCGACTTCACTAAAGGCTTCCCGGTATAGGACTGTGTAAACAGATTTAACCACTCATAGAGAGCTTGGATCAGGCGAAAGGGAATTAAGAGTACGTCTTTGAAAAGCGTCAAAATATTGAGTCGACGTTGGCGGGGCTGATAAGGACGGCGAATATAATAAAGCGAGCCATCGGCCGTCATTTTAGGGGCCAGCAGATCAAATTTAGGATTTTCGGCCAGGGTGACCATTTCTCCAGACTGGAAATCCAGTTTTTCAATGGTGAATGGACTCTGTTCCAATACAAAACCCTCTGGATTACGGGCAATCCCCGCTGACTGAAAAACGAGCGTCTTGGTTGGTCCTGGAATCCAATGGGGGGCAAGATCGATGGAATCGCCAGCAGTAATTTCTCTGGGTCTCGCTCCGTTGATAGACATAACCGCAATATTGGCGGCTCCGTCTTTGTGCATCACGGTACAGGCAAATTCCTGTTGTTGAGGATGAACGTTGAGATGTTGAACTGCAAAATCCGAATGGTGAAAGAGACGCTGCTCTTTTTCTAAGGCTGCATCTAGAGTAAACACGCCGGTGACATCCCCGACTGCTAAGGTGTAGAGCAATTGCCCGGGATGACAGGGACTGACGGACCGAATAGCTACGGGTAGCTTTGCTTCGCCCCTGGTCTCCATTTGCTGGAGAAAAGCGGTTGGAATCATACCCGCCATGGGATTTTTGTCTTTCCAAGCATTGCGCTGCTGACTGCGGAGGGCTCGTTCCTGCACGTCTTGCCCAAATTGGCTGTTAATCGTGCGGACTGGAGACTCACCAAGCTTGAGATGTAATTTGCCACCTGCTAGATATGCGAAATTGAAGCGCATGGACATCGGTAATGATGGAGAGTAAATATCTACGATAGCAATTTTGTCGGGCGCTGGAGGAGGCTAGCTGACGCTAAAACATGGGGGCCTTAAATTTTGAAAAACCAGTGCTGCCGATATAGGAAATAAGCCACTAGCCACCAAAAGCCCAGGGTAAGCAAGGCAAATAAAAAAGTCCCCAAGGGAATACTGGTCCAACTCTGAAAGAGAGATTTGAGTAGCCAGTTAAAGGCATTAGTGGCCTGCTCACCCGACCCGATAGGCGTTAAAACCAATGTTTTGAGCACTAATATGGAGGCAACAAAGATGGCAATGGAGTTGAGGCCTAAGATTTCAAAGGGCTTACCCCATCGCCGTCGTCGACGCACTTCAATGAGTTCATAACAAGCGGCTAGCAAGAGTAGAGAAATGCCTGCGGTAAACAGTACGTAGGAACTGGTCCACAGTTTTTTGTTGATGGGAAACCAAAGATTCCAGAGGAGGCCCAGCCCTGTACTCATGCCCCCGTAAAACAGCAGCGTGAGGCTTTGGCGACTGGTTCTGAGCTTGAGGCCGCTGCTGCGGTGGCGGAGCCAATCCCCCGTAAAATAGCCCAGAAGCACGGTTGCGATCGCAGGTAACGTACTAAACAACCCCTCTGGATCACCCATCCCATTAAACTGATCGCCTTGATATAAATGGGCTATACCAATCATCATGCGATCCATATAAGCGCCAAAGTTCCCGATGCGCGTCAGGTTGCCCGCCCCAAACTCAGGTATAGGGATAAACGACAACGCCAGCCAATAGCCTACCAGTAGCAAACCTGTAACGCCCCACTGACCTTTACGAGGCAGTTTGAGCACAATCACGGCTGAGGCCAGGTAGGTCAAACTAATGCGCTGCAAAACGCCCATAATCCTTAGCGTACTCAAGTCATAGGCCCAAAAGCCATTCAGCAATAATCCTAAAAGAAACAAAATGATGCTGCGTCGCAGAATGCGGATATAAACGGATAATTTGGGTTGAGAGAAGGTCTGGGTGTATCGAGCCAGGGAAAAGGCCATTGCGGCCCCCAATACAAATAAAAAGAAGGGAAACACCAAATCAGCCAAAGTCCAGCCATGCCAATCTGCATGTTGCAGTTGGGGATAGGACTGTTTGACGATCCCAGCTGTATTGACCATCAGCATGCCAGCAATGGCGATCCCGCGAAATACATCTAGAGAACTCAAACGAGACGAGGGAAAAGAAGTCATGAAAAATCGGGTAGCCTGTCTCCACTATAGTGAACTGGAATGCTCCCCCTGTGCAGAGCGTTAGACAGATCCACCGATTGGGCAACCTGGTATTGGGGTTTCTCAGAGAAGGCTCATCTGCCAATGTCATGATTGCAGCCGTTTCAGCATCAGAGCGCAATCATCATATTTAAAAAAATTGAAATAATCGGCTCAGTGCTGGGCACTTCCTAACGTCACTAGCTACGATAGAAGTAGGGTTTTCCATTGAAATTTATATTACTCAAATCGAGGCAGACGTCACTTCTAAAGTGATTGTGGGAAAAATTGGTTTGAGGGAAGCATACCAGCCATCTTGAGCGGCCTATCGTTATGGTCGTCGTTCAATCTGGCTCGTTTTCTGCTGCTTGGAATTATGAAGGTCTGCGGTTGGGGCAGTCATGCTGGGAAAAAATTTAAAACTGTATGGGATCAGCCGCCAATATCTCTGGCTGATGATGGTCGGTTTGAGTTTGGGGATTAGCTCACTGATCCTGCAAGCTTATTTGAATCAAATTGCTGCTGCGGATCTGCCCTCGCAGACCCGTGCTATGGAAACGAGTCTGCTGAACACAGCGTCAGGATTTCGCCAGGTCCTAAGAACGCTTGAGGACATCGATCGCCAACAGCGCCGTCAGTATCAACCGTCTCAGCAGTTTCAAGGTCGGATCATTGATGGGGTTCAGTTGCCATCCTCACAAAAAGTGATTGCCCTGACCTTTGATGATGGTCCTTGGCCTCAGACCACCGCCAAGATGTTGGATATCTTGCAAGCGCATGATGTAAACGCCACCTTTTTTGTCTTGGGGAGCAACATTATCCGCTTCCCTGATTTACTTAAGCGAGTGGCTCAGGACGGTCATGCCATTGGCAATCATACTTGGAGCCATCACTATCGGTATCACTCTCCAGCACTAGCTCAACGCGAAATTCAATTAACGTCTCAAGTGATTGAAAAACACACGGGTTTCAAAACCCGCTTATTCCGTCCGCCAGGAGGGTATCTGGACAATGGGTTAGTGGCTTATGCCCGGACCCAAGGACAGACCACCGTGATGTGGACTGTGGATGACACCTATTCAGGAACAGTGGAGCAGGCCGTCAATAATGTGATCCAAAATGCGACCCCCGGCGGCATTGTTCTGATGCATGATGGTGGGGGCGATCGCCAGCTGATGATCCAAGCGCTGCCCCACATCATTACCCAACTCAAACAGCAAGGCTATCAATTTGTGACGGTTCCTCAACTGTTGGATATGGCCGATAAATTGGAACAGTAACGATTTGAGGTTCACCAGAGGTGGCGATACCTGGCTGTGGCAATCCTCTAAATTCCAAACAGCGTTTGAATCCGTCGCCGAATCCAAATCAAGGGATCATTGCCCGTGGCGTCTGTGGGATCAATGGGCGTTAATCCTAACTCCTCTAATACTTGTTGCCGTTGTGAGAGAGACTGGGCAATTTCCTCTGCCAGTGCGGTGTGGTTTTGCAGCAACTTTTGTAAGGCTTGGCGATCCACTACAAATAGGGTTGTTGCTTCAATCACACGCATGGTCGCTGTCCGCGGTGCCCCTGTCAGTAAGGAGATTTCTCCAAAAAAATCACCCACGGAGAGGGTTGCCAATCGGCGCGCTAACTTTTCGGAAAAGACCTCCACCTTTCCTGACAGGATCATATAAAAGGATTCACCCGACTCATTTTCTCTAAAAATAATTTGATCGGGGGCATAGAATTTTCGATAGCCTTGCTCAATCAAGACTCTGAGCTGGGCATTGGTGCAGTTCTCAAAATAGCTGACCTGGCGAAGGAGAACGCGTAACGTACTGGTTTTAGTGATTTTGACGCTCGCTTTTGGCTTGGGATCAGGGCGCTCGTCAGAATGGGCAACCGACGTCGAAGAAACCCCAGCCTGAGGGTGTAAGGTTTGCGTGACTGCATCAGGATTTCGCAACCATAGATCTCTCTGGGGAAATGGAATATGAATGCCTTTCCGTGTCAGTTCTTGCTCAATCAAGAAGTTTAATGAACTGGTAATAGGTTCATAATCATAAGGCTGATTGATCCACACCAATACCTCAAATTCATAGGCATGCTCGCCAAAGGATTTAAACCAAACCTGTGGTGGTGGATAACTGAGGACTCGTGACTCAGCCCGAGCTGCAATCAACAAGGCTTCAGTGACTAACACGGTATCGCTGCCATAGGCAATATTGACCGGAATATGCAACCGACTTTCAGGGGTTTGGTAAGTCCAGTTGATCACATTTTTGGCAAAAAAACGTTGATTAGGAACAATGACAAATAAGCGATCTTGCGTGCGCACAATCGTAGAACGAATGGAAATACGCTCTATGGTGCCGAGCAAACCATCCACTTCGACAAAGTCCCCGACTCGGAGCTGCTGCTCTAGTAATAGGGTTAAACCACTGACAAAATTGCTGGCCAGTTCTTGCAGCCCAAATCCTAAGCCAATGCCCAAAACCCCGGCAATCACGGCTAGAGAACTGAGATCTAAGCCGAAGGAACGGAGTAAGATCACAAACCCAATCATAGCCAGGGTATAGCTGATGAGGGTGGAGATCGCTGCCTGTGCCCCTCGTTCCATTCGAGTCTGAGGCAGCAGCCGTTTTCTCAGCCACTGACTTAATAAGCGTGCGGCTAGAAACACCAATAAGGTGGTGACGACAAAGATTAACAAGGTCGCCAGGGAAATGGGTTTTCGGTCTAGATCGAAAAAAGGGGTATTGAGCCATTCCCAGAGTTTATCGGGCAATGCCCGAACCCCTTGGAGAAATAAGCGTCGAACTCCTCGTAGTCCTGGAATCAGGATCAGGATGTTGTAAAAGGCAGCAAGCCAAATCCCCAGGCGCAATCCAAAGAGTAAAGCGCTTTGCAAGAGCTGAGCACCCGGTAATCGTGATCGCTGGGATTGTCTGAGTTGTCGCTTCACCCATCGACCAATCAGCCAATCTGCGATCGCAGCCCCGCCTAGGATCCCCACTACGATGAATAAACTTTTGAGGAAATGGACATCAATCAGGAGCAGCGTTAGTCACCTCAATTTTATTGACAGCATAAAGGGGTGAGCATGACTCACCCCTAATGTAGTTTTATGCGATTAAGCTGTCTTGTGGCGATGTTCCCAAAATTTAGGAGACCTTAGCCGCTTCAGGAAACTCCAGCATTTTGGATGTTTCTAGGTTGCCTTCTGCACTAGAAGCAGACTCTTCCCTCAGAAATTGTTGAGAAACACTCACACTTTGATGGAGGCGGAGGCGATAACAAGGGATCGTATCTGACAAAATTGCACTAGCCATCATTCCCGTATGAATTTCCAATTGAGCCTCTGGTAACGACTCAAACATCAAACGCTGTCCAGGAAAGACCACCCGTTCAAAATACCAATTAGGAATATTGGTAATCCGAGCGACTTGGATTTTATTGGATGCGTTGACGTAACAGCAGACAATGCAGTCTGGATCGTTTTGAGGAAGCGGGTCGATGATTTGTGGCATGGCAACTCACGAAAAAAGATTTATGGCGGTTTTTATTTAAGGTGTTTAACGCAAATTTAAGCTAACATTCTTCGATCCCAGGTGGCTGTAAATATCGTTACTTAAATCAACTAACATGGATAAAAAAAGGTTTCTTTATGTTTTCTTTAGAAGTAACAGAGTTACTTCGCACGGGATCAAACGTTGAAATTCTAGCTTAGTTCTTTGGGATCGTTGGGGCTACATCACGAAGGAAAGTCGCTTAGATCACCTTGCAAGGTCAACTCAGTACTATGATTAAGATATATAACTAAGGTATGACTCACCGTAAACCTTAACCTTCTCTCAAGGCGTGATGAACCACTCCCGTATTCTCTACATTCGTCTACCTTGTAATCCAATTTTTCCCATTGGGGTCGTTTATCTTGCCGATCATATTCATAAGTGTTTGCCGCAAGCTGAGCAACGGATTTTTGACTTGGGTACTGTCCCACCGCTAGATTTCAAACCTGCCCTCGATCGATGTATTGATGACTTTCAGCCTGATCTCCTCGTTTTCTCTTGGCGAGATATTCAAATATACGCTCCCGTCGGTGGCAGAGGCGGAAATCCCTTACAACATGCTTTTGAACTCTACTACGGCAAGAATCCTTGGACAAAGTTAAAGGGTGCCTTTGGCGGATTAAGAGTTTTTGTTGCCTATTATGCGGAACTATGGAGAAATTCAGGCTTAATCAGACGAGGGCTCAAACGAGCACAGCGATATCGTCCGCAAGCAAAAAATGTTGTAGGGGGCGGTGCAGTCAGCGTTTTTTATGAACAGCTCGGCACCCAGCTACCAAAAGGGACCATTGTATCGGTGGGTGAAGGCGAGGTCTTGCTAGAGAAGCTGCTGAGGGGCCAAGAATTTCGAGATGAGCGGTGCTACGTGGTGGGAGAGAATCATCCGCGCGATCGCATGATCCACGAATGGCCCACCGAGATCGAGAAAACCGCCTGTGATTACCCTTACATTGCCAACATTTGGCCTGAGTTCGAATATTATTTTGAGTCCGAGGATTTCTACGTCGGGGTGCAAACTAAACGGGGATGCCCCCACAACTGCTGCTATTGCGTCTATACCGTTATTGAAGGCAAGCGAGTCCGGGTCAACCCCGCTGAAGAAGTCGTTGCTGAAATGCAGCAGCTTTACGATCGCGGCATCCGCAACTTCTGGTTTACCGACGCTCAATTTATCCCCGCTCGTCGCTATATCCCCGATGCAATCGAGTTACTCCAAAAAATCATCGATGCCGGTTTGACCGACATTCATTGGGCTGCTTATATTCGCGCAGATAATCTCACCCCTGAACTTTGCGATCTAATGGTCAAAACAGGGATGAATTATTTTGAGATTGGGATCACTAGCGGCTCCCAAGAGCTAGTTCGCAAAATGCGGATGGGATACAACCTCCGCACGGTTTTACAAAACTGTCGTGATCTCAAGGTCGCAGGCTTTAACGATCTAGTCTCGGTTAACTACTCCTTCAATGTGATTGACGAACGTCCAGAAACCATTCGCCAGACCATTGCTTACCATCGAGAACTAGAGAAAATTTTTGGAGCCGATAAGGTTGAACCCGCCATTTTCTTTATTGGCCTCCAGCCCCACACCCACCTGGAAGAATATGCCTTCGAAAATAAGATCTTGAAGCCGGGTTACAATCCCATGAGCTTAATGCCCTGGACCGCCAAGAAATTGTTATGGAATCCTGAACCGATGGGATCGCTGTTTGGCGAAGTGTGTCTCCAAGCTTGGAAGCAAAGTCACAATGATTTTGGGCGAGAGGTGATGAATATCTTAGAACAGCGGTTTGGTCGTGCTCCCTTAAATGAAGCGTTGACTGCTACGATTGAGCCAAAAAAACGGTCATTGGCAACAGCTAGCCGGATGGGATAAGGTGGCTTTCCCTCACAGGTAAATCACGAGTTCTAGGTCGTTATTTGACAAAGCGCTCATATTGCAAAACCCCTCATCTTGAAAAGAAGTGAGGGGTTTTGTTTTGCTAAACTCTCAAGTCATGAGGTCAGAGATAAGGGCTTACCACTTCTCGGCAACATACTCAGCTAGGTCAAGCACACGCTGACTGTAGCCCCACTCATTGTCATACCAAGCGACAACCTTAATCATATTACCGCCCATGCCCATGGTCAGAGAACCATCGACAATCGAGGAGCAGTCATGACCTTTAAAGTCACCGGAGACCAACGGCTCTTCGTTGAAGGCAATGATGCCTTTCATGGAACCTTCAGAAGCCTGCTTAATCACCTCATTAACTGATTCAGCAATCGCGGGCTTCTCAGTTTGAGCCACAAAGTCACAAACAGAGACGTTAGGCGTGGGAACTCGCAAGGCAATACCATTCAGCTTTCCGGCAAGGGCAGGAATAACCGTTCCCACCGCTTTGGCAGCACCCGTAGACGTCGGCACAATGTTGACTGCAGCAGCACGAGCCCGGCGCAAATCTCGGTGGCTCGCATCCAAAATGCGTTGGTCACCCGTATAGCTGTGGGTTGTGGTCATCAGACCATGAACAATACCAAATTGCTCATGCAAAATTTTAACCACAGGAGCCAAACAGTTGGTGGTACAACTGGCGTTACTCAGAATCGCTTCGCTGGGATCATAGTCTTCATGGTTAACCCCAACCACATACATACCCACACCACCTTTACCCGGTGCGGTGATTAAAACTTTCTTCGCCCCTGCTTCTATATGCTTAGAAGCCCCTTCTTTGGTGACAAAAACGCCCGTGGACTCGATCACCATATCAATATCCCAATCGCCCCAGGGCAAATTGGAGGGATTACGATCAGAGACACACTTAATCACCTTGCCGTTGGCAACGATAGTGTTATCAACCGCTTTGATATCTGCATCTAAGCGACCCAGCATGGAGTCATAGGTCAACAGGTGGGCATTTGTTTTAGGGTCA
>NZ_JANQOY010000095.1 GCF_028285565.1 Acaryochloris sp. IP29b_bin.148 | reverse complement strand
CATGGAGCATGTAGGGTCACTGAAAAACTTAATTAGCATCTGTCGAACAAAGGACCATGCCTTTTTCCCAAATCCTCTCGATTCCAGATGTTGTCTATAAACTAACGATGCCATTTCCATATTTGTCTTTCTATCTATATCTCGATGAGCTTTAAAAATAAAGGTTGAACGTCTAGAAATATTTCATCACAGCCACTTTTAAAAAGAGTTTAAGAAATATTTTCTATTCAACTGAAGTTTCGATATCTATTTTATACACCGAAATTAAAAACGGCAATTTATTCTAGGCTAGGATTATATTGCGAATCGTGAACCAATAAAGCGGATAAGAGTCTGAAGCTATGAGAATACGCATAAAGCTAGGATCCTCTAGCTTTTGTTGTGGCACAATCCAATTTCCTTTGCTAATCTAGCAATAATATTCCACTACAAAAAATATTTTCATTGCTCTGTTTTGTCAAAAAGCAGAGCACAGCTTTGTTATGCTATTTAATTCATATTCTTTTATATTTATTTTCTTGCCAACCTCATTAATTATTTTCACTGCTTTAAGAAACCACAAAAATACAAATATTTCTATTTTTTGGCTAGTATTGGCATCACTATTTTTTTATTGCTGGTGGAAGCCAGTCTATTTGCCAATCTTGCTATTTTCAATTGGTTTCAACTATATAGCTGGATATCAGTTAAGTCGCAATAAATCTGATGTGTTTTTGAAGAAATGCCAACTTGCTGGAAGCATTGCTATAAATCTGTTATTACTTGGTTATTTTAAATATCTAAACTTTTTCTTTGCAACAATAAATAACTTAGTCGGTACAGACATTCAATTTCAGGCAATCGCACTTCCCTTGGCCATCTCTTTTTTTACATTCCAGCAAATTGCATATCTTGTAGATTCTTATCGTGGCAAAACGCAAGAATACAATTTCCTCCAATATTGCTTGTTCGTTAGCTATTTTCCTCAGTTAATTGCTGGACCAATTGTTCATCATGATGACGTAATTCCTCAGTTTTCCCATGAAAAATCAATAAAGATACGTAATGAAGATATCGCAATTGGATTAACCATTTTTTCTATTGGTCTATTTAAGAAAGTTGTGTTTGCAGATACTGCTGCGACCTTCGCTAACCCTATTTTTGAATCAGCTTTGAGCGGAGGACAAGTTGATTTGCTTCAAAGTTGGCTAGGAGCGCTGGCCTATACATTACAACTTTATTTTGATTTCTCTGGCTATTCTGATATGGCGATCGGTGCTGCTCGTTTATTTGGAATTCACCTTCCATTAAATTTTAACTCTCCTTATAAGTCTATTAGCATTACTGATTTCTGGAGACGTTGGCATATAACTCTATCTCAGTTCTTACGAGATTATTTATATATTCCCCTAGGTGGAAACCGTAAGAGTGAAATTCGACGCTATATCAATTTGATTCTAACTATGCTTTTAGGTGGATTATGGCATGGCGCAGGTTGGACGTTCGTTCTTTGGGGTGGATTGCATGGTGCATATTTAGTAGTTCATCGTTTATGGGAAAAAACTATTCCTCCCATTTCTTCATGGTGGTATCAGATTAGTGCACAGTTATTAACATTTCTAGCAGTTGTTGTTAGTTGGGTACTGTTTCGTTCTACTGACTTAGCATCAGCATCAGTAGTACTACAAGGTATGGTAGGAGTTAACGGCATTCATACAACTCCTTCTATACATTCAATTGCGTGGTTCTCAGCACTTTTAGCTATTGTATTCTTTGCTCCAAATAGCCAAGAGCTGATTCCGAGTGTCTGTAGTACTTTTAAAGATATGCCGACAATTCTGCATAATGATACCCAATATTGGCAGTGGCGTCCCAATACTTATTGGGCCATATTTGTCGCAACAATATTAGTTGTCGCAGTAGCATTTATCTCCAAGGAAAATGAGTTTATTTATTTTCAATTTTAAATAAGAAGTATACATAAACAGATTAAAATATCATGCTCAGATCTTCAAAGACATATATTTATATATTTTGTATTTTTTCTGCAATAGGCTTTTTAGGATTAATTAGTTTCAATCTCCTTATTGATTCCCATCATCTTTTTCGGATAATTGTAATTGATGGAATAAATAAAAGGAAATATCAGGTCGTTGACGAGTCAGTATCATATACTGTGAAAGCGCTTGATCTTAGGCAGGGGAACTACGATGCACTGATCTTAGGTACATCAAGAGCGCACCAAGGAATTGATCCATTAAACCCTGTATTTGATGGGAAGAGCGCATATAATGCAGCTTTTGAGGGAGCGACTATTTATGATATTCGTGATGCTCTGAAATTTTCAATCAAACACCAGTCGCTAAGAACTGTAGTCTTAGGATTGGATATGGGAAGTTTTAAAGTTGGCAAATTTAATGGGGAAAAAAGCACTACTAAATCGAAGTTTGTTAAAATTAATTCTAATTATGATATTTACTTAAGGCATTTTGATCGACTTATTTCATATTATGGCACTATTAATTCTATAAAAACAATAGCAAAAAATATAAATAACCATCAGCCAGAAGTCATGAAGACAGATCGAGGTTTTAGACAGAGGAACTTAATCTCGGCAAATGCTCGTCATATGTTTCGCAAGCAGCTGAATGAGTCTTTATTTGCCACAAATTTACATAAAAATTCAGATTCATTTTCAATAGACTCCCTCAACGCTTTTAGGGATATAATTATTGCTTGTCGACAAAATAATATTGAGCTTTATGTTTTTATTTCGCCTACTCATGCAAGGCATCTAGAAAAATTTAAAGCGTTAGGAAAATTTAGTGATTTTGAACAATGGAAACGCAAAATTGTCACTATTCTTGAAGAAGAAAAAACATCTTTGGCAAGTAATACCGTTACACTCTGGGATTTCAGTGGCTATAATCATTTTACTACCGAAAATATTCCCCCAGAGAAAAGCCCAAGGCAAATGCAATGGTACTTCGAAGCTTCTCACTATAAAAAAGAACTTGGAGATAAAGTCCTTTTTGAAATGATGGCAAACAAGCCTCTAAAAAGATCTAATGATGTTTCGTCAGATTCTAGATTTGGGATCCTCCTTGATATAAATACAATTGAACCCCACTTAGCCTATATTCGTGAACAAGGTAGTCGGTACCGAGAACAAAATCCTCATGAATTAACTGAAATACAACAAGCTATTAGAGATCACTTGCAAAACTAAGTATTAGAATGTATTCGGTACAAGACAAAGAGTTTAAACTGCTGGTCGTGATTGGCCCAACAGAAGATAAGAAGCTGATCGATGATTATGCGTTGTGATGGGACATTGGAACCCTATTTGATCTTTTCAAAACTCGGGACTTTTGTGTGGGCTCAACCCACTTTACCGAGGCTGAAAGCTTACGTTCTGGTTACTGGGAACTTGACAAAGCTGTTGTTGGGACGGGGTAACAGTGAAGTTTGAAATCAGGTAATTGTTGATTTGACTACAACTTCGTTCTAGTAAGGGCTCAAGCCTTAAATCCCTTGCTTGAGTGGTGTTCCCATTACCTACCCATACTTGTCCCTGCCCCCACCTTAACGCCTCTACAGAATTTCCCAATTGGCCTAGAGTCTTAATCAACACCCCTTGATTCACCTGCCAGAACTTAATCGATTGATCTGCGCTCCCCGAAACCAGAATCGGTTGGCTAGGATGAAAGGCCAAACTTGTCACTCCATTTTGATGGCCCGTCAAGGTTTGTACTAATGTCTCGTCTTGCCACAGTTTGATCGTATTGTCCCAACTGGCCGACGCCAAAAGATTGCCCTCAGAATTGAACTGGACTTGAGCAATCGCCAAACTATGTCCCGTTAGCGTTTTGACTAGAGTTCCATCCAACTGCCAAAGCTTTACTGTCTCATCATCACTGCCCGATGCCAAATAACGAGGTCCAAAATCAACACTCGTAACGGGGCCATCGTGAGCTTGGATGGTTTTGACGGGGGTTCCCGTTGCCGCATTCCATAGACGAATCGTTTGGTCATCACTGCCCGACACCAGAGTTTTACCATCCGAACTGAAATCGAGACTATTAATTTTGCCCGTATGGCCGGATAGAGTGCGCTGTACCGTCTCCTGATAGATATCCCACACCTGGATATCTGAGTCATGCCCGGATACTAGCTGCTGGCTATCGGCACTAAACCGGAGGGCATATATGGGCGTTTCGCCTTTGAGCGTTTTGAAAGGGACTTTGCCCACTTGTGGATCGGGCCGCCAGAGCTGAATCACCCCGTCTAGACTGGCCGTGGCTAAGAGCTGCTGGTCTGGACTAACGGCCATTGCCAGGATGGGGGATGTGTCTTCAGGAATCGATGGGGTGGCCCAGACTCGAACCTGTTTATCAACGCTGGCTGAGACTAAGGTTTTGCCGTTGGGATGAAAGGTGGCATCTAGGGTTGGAGCGCCATGCCCTTTCAATATTGATAAGGATTGGCCCGTTGCGACTTGCCATAGTCGGAGGCTGTGATCGGCATGGGTCGAGACTAAGGTAGTGCCATCTGGGCTAAAGGCGACGCTAGTTGCGACACTATTCTCTGCTTTTAGCGTATGCAATAGCTGGCCTGATAGGGACCATAACTGAATCGTGCCGTCTTCCATAGAAGCAGCGAGGGTCTGACCGTCTGGACTGATGGCGATATCGGTGACGGCGGTGGCCTGTTTGGGCAAAGTACGGAGCGTTTGCCCCTTCGCCACATCCCAAATCCGTACGGTTTTGTCTTCACTAGCAGATACAAGCATATTGTCGGCAAAGGCCACGGCATTGACCCAGCCCTGATGTCCAGATAAGGTTTTTATGGGTTTACCTGTATTGATATCCCAGAGCTTAATCACGGATTCTCGCCCTGCGGTTGCTAACTGATGGCCCTGGGGATGAAAGGCTAAGCCTGTTCCCTGAGGTGAGGCTGTAAAGCTGTAAAGCTGCTTTCCCGTTTTGGGAGACCAGCGTTGCACGGTCCCTTGAGTGGTGATTATGGCAATGGACTGGTCGTCAGGACTAAAGGCAATATCATTGACTTGCTCACCAATCTCCAGGGTATGCAGGTGTTTACCATTGGCCTGCCAAATCCTCACCGTTTGGTCATCACTGCCCGACGCAATCCATTGCCCCGAGGAACTAATGCTAACGGAGGTGACTCGTTGGGTATGGCCTTCTAGACGGTTTCGTTCTTGAGTGTTTGCGATCGCATCCCCTAACGTCAGAGCGGTTTGGGTGCGGATTGCCCCTAATGTATTGCCATCAATGCCCCAACCCCAGAGGCTTTGCATCTGTTTTGCGGCTTGGGTACTGGTGAGGAGGGCTTCGAGTTGCTGATGCGATCGCAACTGGGATTCCGACAGAGCATTTAAGGCCCGAATCTCACTCAGCTGAGTCTGCTGGCGCTGGAGAAACGCCATGCCTGCCAGTCCTGTGGCCGCTACTCCCAACAGACTCATAACGCCGACGGCTACCCGTGCCCGTCGCAACCGTTGCTTGGCCTGTTTCTGCTCCTGTGCCTGTGCCGATAAACCCGCTTGCACAAAAGCTTGCACCTCCGTCGATAGCTCGTCTGTGTACTTCACGTACAGTTCTGCCGCAGCATCCAATCGCACCCCGCGCAGCAAAAAATCGGGAGACTGCTGACTCTGCTGCCAATCCTCCGCCGCTTGCTCGATCTGGCGTTGCGTTTGCAGACGAACCCGGTTTTCTTCTAGCCACCAGCGCAGGGTAGACCAGTGACGAATCAGAATTTCATGGACCACTTCTACGGTCACGTCCTGTTTAATCCACTCCAGCCAGTCGGGTTCAGGGGGGGTGGATGCCTGATCGCCTTTACTGCTTAAGATCTGAGCTGGAGCCAGATCCTGCTCTAAACTGACGATCACTAACTTGGCATCTGTCAGTGCCTTGAGCGTTCGCTCCACTAATTCTGCCGGATACTTGGGTACGATCAAGTCGGACTTTTTGATCCGCCGCCGGGTATCTTCTGTGCCATCTCCTAACTGCGTTAAAGCTAGAAAAATCCACTGGGCGCAGGCTTGAGCCTCGGCATCCAAACCGTCATACACCGCTTGGGCTTTGCGTTCTAATGCCCCTTTTAAGCCACCGATTTGCTGCTGATAAATCGCGAGGGTCAAGGCCCCAGGCTGTCGCTGTTCCCAAAGCTGCTCTAGAACAAATTCCAACAGCGGTAAATCTCCCGCTAGATTGCTGAGTTCTTCCAGCAAGACCTCCACCAGCTCGGGCTCAACCGCTAAACCCACTTGCTCTGCTGGATTGAGAATGACTTGGCGATAACTCTCCGCCGTCAGGGCAGGCGGCACTAGAATATTCGATTCTGGCAATCGCTGGGCTAAGGCAGGGTATTCCAAACAGGGCGCCATAAAATCGCTGCGGAGAGTGATGATCAGCTTAAAGCGATCACCTGCATGGTCAATGGCTCCAAAAATCAAATCCAAGAACTGCTGACGATCTTCGGAGGACGCGAGGGTAAATAACTCCTCGAACTGATCGATCACCAGGACGATAGTGGATTGGGGTTGCGATCGCAACCAATACACAAACCCTTCCGTCCCCTGATAGAGCATCCCTTCCAACTGCAGCCGCTGGTACTGCTGCTCCTTAGCGGTCCCACTTTCGATTAACCGTTCCACTAAGGCTGCTAAAGGTTTAGCTCCCGGTCGCAGACTCCGCACCCACCATTGGTCACTATCTGGAATATGCTGTCCTTGCTGGAGTTGGGCCATCAATCCTGCCTGTACCACTGAGGATTTACCGCTGCCCGAAGCGCCCACAACGGCTAGAAAAGACTGCTCTCGCACTGCCTCAATCAGTTGCTGAGTCAAGGCTTCCCGCCCAAAGAAAAACGGCGCATCATCGGGGCCAAAGGCC
Organism: Acaryochloris sp. IP29b_bin.148; assembly: GCF_028285565.1. Classification (GTDB taxonomy): domain Bacteria; phylum Cyanobacteriota; class Cyanobacteriia; order Thermosynechococcales; family Thermosynechococcaceae; genus Acaryochloris. Next base: position 3,368 of record NZ_JANQOY010000095.1, on the reverse strand, counting down.
CGTAGTCCCATATAAGGACAAATCCCTAAGTCAAAATCTGAGGTAGTACTGCGCGCCCCCATCCCACCGGGCAACACCTCAATCACGCCCTGCACCCCAGATAGCCAGGTCTGCAGCTGTATTTCACTGCCTGCCAGTTGCGTTTGGAGCTGAGCAATCCAGCTAGCCACAGGCATCCCCTCTTGGGGATTGGCTTGCGTTAGAGTCTCGTACAAAACGTCTGCAAACTGTTCCGGCTGATCCGCTGAAGCCGCTGCGGCCAGCAGACACTGGCCCTGATAATGGGTCTGTAAATCCTCAATCCAGTCCAGCAGATCCGTGGCTCCAGGACAATCCAGAATCACAATTTGCTGGGCCAGGGGTGACCGTCGTAGCATCTGCCGTAACCAGGACCGACTAATCGCCACCCCTTCCGGCAAGACCAAATGGGCCTCGCCCGTTTCTGTCAGTTCCGTTTTGCCCCGCAAATAGAGGAGTGCGGTCGTCACCGTCGTGGGAGTAGGCTGAGCTGGATCCGCAACTTGCAAACAGGTTTGAATGGCGTCTCGCACGTCTTGCCAGGTTTGCCCCGATTGGGGAAAGTAAGTCAGCTCAAAGGCTCCCGCCCCCCGCAACACTTTGCCGAAGGCCAACGCTGTGGGATTATCCGCCAGTCCCGCCACCATAAGAGCCTGCCGAGGATAGGCATGGACGGGCAGTTCCGGCTGCAGACCCAACACCAACTCCCCCACCCCTTCCACAATCCGCTTCGGTGTTTGCTGGGGATATTCGGCATCGAGCTGGGTTTCGCCCCGACCTCGCTTTTGCTGATTAATCAAGCGCAGCTGCTGGTTGACCTTATCGATATAGCGCAGGGTTTGGTAGTAGACGTACTTATAGAGGGCATCGGCTTCAATCACCCCGTCATTGTCGGCAGCCTCTCCCAGCAATCCCTGAATCAGGTAATAGGTAAATACCCCATGCTCCAGCTCGGGAAACTCCCAGGACTGCTGGTTTTGGTCACAGGATAGTAGCGCATAAAACCCTTTACTCTGGGCGGCTCGCTGTCGCAATAGGGCCATCAGTTGGGGCGTCGGGTTGGGCAACGGTTCTGGGGATTCATCTTTACTCCCCAGCTGCATACTCATACCACCGCTATGGCAAGCATCCAGCCATACTAATTGCTGACGAGCAGCACTATTGGCCAGAGTCATTAGCAATTCCTGCACGGAAAATCCTGTCTGAAGCAGCTGTTCCTTTTGGGTATCAGCGAGGCATAAATAGGTTTGCTGAGTCGGTGGATCAACGACGCCATGTCCCGAGAAATAAAACAGAAGGGTGTCTTGTGGTTGGGCCTGCTCGACCATTTGCTGCAGACTCGTTCGAATACCCGCTAAGTCGGGTGATGAGCCGAATGCCTGAGGATGATCGTGATGCAAAACGATGGATTTTTGCGGAAATGCCGCGGTGGCAGTATTCAGGGCATCTCCCAGGCCCTGACAGTCTAAAGCTGGGTAAGCCAGGTTCGACAGTTGGGCATCAGCATAATGATTGACCCCCACCAACACGACCCATAGTTTGGCTTCTCCCGCTTCCAAGGCTCGGGTTGATCGACTGGTTTTAACGCTAACTGGTGACATAAGGATTGCTAGAATTTAGCCCTCAACTGTTTGCATTCAATTGCAATTTGTTTAGAAGGCATCAACTCAGATTTACGCTATGGATGCTATTAAAGGCGACTTTCTCTAATTGGATAGGGTTGAGTCTGGAAATTTATGCCATTCCACCGATTTTTGTATGATCAAGACTACCCATAAATATGCATGAAGTGATCGGACGATACAGTTTGCTCAAGGCAACCTGTACCTAGCATTCAAGAAGCAAGTTACTTCATTTGAGCTACTTTTTTTGAGATACACAAAACAAGTCACCAAAATGGTGTGACTTGTTCCAGCCTGCCACAACACCTACTGTTGATCTCAAACAGACTTCTATAAATTTCGTATTTTTCAACCATTGCGGTTAATGCCCAAGGGACTTGACGTCACTCTGAACATTAGCTCAGTCTAAAATCGCAGTTCAATTGCTTGAAAGTTGCCTTACTCAGAGATTTGGGGGCTTGCTGTGGCAGTTGCATTGGTTATTGAGTCTTTTTAAGGTAGGTGCTCCATGAAACGGTCATCCAAACGTCATAAAGTCATGGATGTTTCAGCAGCCGAAACGGCTGCTGCCCCCAATCAGCCACTAACTACAAACAGACTGGATAAAGAAGAAGATCTTTCTCAAAGCCTCCTGTTTGAAGAAGATGATGCCTCGCATACATTTGATGATGACTATTTTGATGAATCGGATAGTGATGAAAATCTCTATGATGAAGATTTTGGAGATGAATATAACCAGGACTTTACAGATGAATTCATGCAAATGAATCAAGGAGATGAATCTGGAGATGCCTTGATTGATGAGTCTGATGAAGCATTTATTGATGAAGTCATTCAAAGCCTGACCAAATCTTTTGAACTCGATCTTGAGCAAGATATTGATGGCGTAGCTGATGTTCGTCACATCCTTGAGCACAGCATGCTCGAAGCCTTAGATGCAGCAACCACCACAGAGTTTTTTGAGCATATTCTAAATACCATTGATCGAGTTACTCCTCCCATACGCCAAAGAGCGATTCAGCCTGGACCTCGACGTAAACGCAAGCGTAAAGCGAGAGCGCAAAATCTGAAAGTTCAGCATAACGGTCACTCACATCGACGACGAAAGTTAGAACACAACGGACAGAATCAACTCATACCTCTTGACTCATATCAGCCGCTAGCTTGCATATTGAGAGAAATTCGATCCATGTTTAGACGCTATTCCCTGAGAGGTTTAGACGAATTGGATGCCCTCGAAGACACAGCCACTTTGTTTGCTGAGCTGAATGTAGATGCAGCATTACCCATCTTGACTGGTTTGACTGCACGAGTAGTGATTCGACCCAAGCTGGATCAAACGAATAAGTCATATAATTCAGCATTCTATGAACGTATGATCGAATCTACGGAACAAGCAGTCACCACACTCGTTGAGAGCGGTGCATTGCAAGCGTTACCAGGTGTCGCATACAACTTGGGACAATTAGCCATTCGCAAAGGACTATCGGCAAAAGCTTTGCCTAAGCTCCTTCGTCAGTCAGCCCTACGAACTGCCGCTAGTCCCCAACTGATAAAGCTTTTATCCTCATCCAGTCTAGAGGCCGTGACCCTCAACTCGGCAAGACCAAGTGACAGGTCTTTACCACTTCGGGTTAACGGGCCAATTGAAATTATTATTCGGACTCCCTAAAGGGGCTAGTTTTTTATCCCAGTTCCAACCACTGAAGGAAGGAGAAGAATCATGTA
>NZ_JANQOY010000214.1 GCF_028285565.1 Acaryochloris sp. IP29b_bin.148 | reverse complement strand
CAACAAAACAGGACTCAATCATTTTTTCCTCTACAGTGCCATTACCATTCCCCTGTTCTATGCCTCTGGTCTCATGTATTCCAACCATACGCCCCTGAGTATTGCCGAATATTGGCGCTGGTGGGTGGTCCATCTCTGGGTTGAGGGGTTCTTTGAAGTGTTTGCCACGGTAGCCATCGCCTACCTCTGTAGCGAACTGGGCTTTTTAAAGCGATCGACTGCTCTGAAAGCCACCTACCTCACCACGATTCTTTATCTAGGGAGTGGCGTAATTGGCACCCTCCACCATCTCTACTTTGCAGGCACCCCGGTCTTTATTACAGCGATGGGATCAGTGGCCTCGGCTCTAGAGGTGGTCCCCCTTACCCTGATCGGATTCGAAGTCGTCAAGTCCCTGAAGCTCTCGCAAGAGGCCCAAGGGTTTTATCGGCTACCCCTCAAATTTTTTATTGCCACCTGTTTCTGGAATCTAGTGGGTGCTGGTGTGTTTGGGTTTCTGATCAATCCACCGATTGTTCTGTACTATTCCCAGGGTCTAAATACCACGCCCATTCATGCCCATTCTGCCCTGTATGGGGTATATGGTTCTCTAGCCATTGCCCTGATGCTATTTGCCTTACGGGAAATCACGCCAGATCATGCTTGGGATGAGAAAAACTTCAACTTCTCCTTTTGGTGGATCAATGGGGGCCTCGTGATCATGATGGTCTTTGGCTTGATTCCTAATGGCTTCTATCAACTGGTGCAGTCCGTCAATCACGGCACTTGGTATGCCCGCAGTGCAGAGGTGATCAATTCCGCCTGGATGCACTGGACCGTTTGGCTGAGAATTCCCGGCGATATGGTCTTTGCGGTGGGTGCATTGGTACTGGTGATGAGCGTTGGCCGCGCCGTCGTTGCGATTTGGCAACAGCCTACCCAAAAACAACCTCCAGAACTTATCGCTAAGACTCCCTCCGTTTGATCTGATTCATCTTGCCCTGCTCTTCAGAGGATTATCCCTATGATTCGTGTTTTAGTTGGCATATTGGTATTTGTGATCAATAAGGTCTATGCCAATCGTCCCTACCCCCGGTTTTACGTGCTTGAAACCGTCGCTCGCGTTCCCTACTTTTCCTATCTCTCCGTCCTCCACTTTTATGAAACCTTGGGCTTTTGGCGCAAAGCAGATTGGCTCAAAATTCACTTTGCCGAATCCTGGAATGAACTCCATCACCTCTTGATTATGGAATCCCTGGGAGGGTCGAAGTTTTGGGGCGATCGCATTCTGGCTAAAACCACTGCCCTCATTTACTACTGGGTGATTGCAGCCCTATATGTCATGTCTCCCGCCTCGGCTTACCACTTTATGGAGCTGGTAGAAGAACATGCCTATGCGTCCTATAACAAGTTCCTGCAGGCAGAAGCTGAATACCTGAAAACCCAACCAGCTCCCGCTGTCGCAGTGCAATACTACCGAGATGGCGACCTCTACATGTTCGATGAGTTCCAAACTGCCCATCCAGCGGCAGAACGCCGCCCCCAAGTCGATACCCTGTATGACGTATTTGTCGCCATTCGCGATGACGAGATGGAGCACGTCAAAACCATGGTTGCCTGCCAGCAGCCCGAAGCCCAGCAAGCCCTCCTCAGTCCACATGCTCCCACACTAACCACAGAGGATGCTGCCACTCTACGTTAGAGGTATTCGTCCTCACCCATCAATCGATGAGGGCGAACCCTCAGACAAACAGATAATTCCGGTTTCTAGCAGGTTTAGGATGTAGACGTCACGGTGATGCTATTCAAGCTCTTAGTTATTCTGCATACATTGGGCGCAACAGTTTGGACGGGTGGACATTTAGTTCTGGCCGTTACGGTGTTGCCTTCAGCTTTGCGACATCGAGATCCCGATCGCATCCATGCGTTTGAAGAACATTTTGAAGGCTTTGGCCTCGCTGCATTGCTGCTCCAGACCCTCACCGGGTTGTGGCTAACCTGGATTTTTTTCCCTGGCTTCCAGAACTTCTTTGCTTTCCAGTCCTACTTATCCACCTATATTGCCGTCAAGCTGTCTTTGCTTCTGGGTACGGTAGCCCTCGCCCTACATGCTCGCTTTTTTATCATTCCGAACCTCACCAAAGAGACCTTGAATAAACTGGCCTTTCACATTGTGGGCGTCACCACCCTAGCCGTATTCTTCGTCGTAATGGGGGTGGGGATTCGGTTGGGCGGTTTGAGCTAAATCTGATTGTTATTAACCGCTAATAGTAATAGAGGCAGGTGAGCCTTCATTCACCCTGGTCACCATACCTTGGAAGGGATCCAAATATACCCGAGGTCATGACGAGCAATGGATCAATCAGTCCAGCTTATTGGACCTCTTGCATGAATCCTTTTCTGCGGCTATTACCTTTGCCTATTTCGCGATCCATCACGGGTTGCACTAGCCGGGGGAGAGCAGCTTTATCTTATTCTGCTCTGTTGTAACAGGTGACCTGAATCAGCTTACCGTTTGTACCTTCCATTAGAGGTCTTACTCACAATCCAGTCTGAAGATTGGTCCGTAGATACTAGCAACCACCATCAGATCTTTCAAAGTTGGGAGGCCGGAGGGGGCAATGTAGGGTTGCTATTCATGCAAGAAATCCGTTGAGAATAGGCAGAGCCAAAAAACAGGGCGTTTAAAACGACAAAACCCCCTACCAAAGGAGGTTTGAATACAATCGGAGCGGCGGGATTTGAACCCACGACCCCCACTACCCCAAAGTGGTGCGCTACCAAGCTGCGCTACGCCCCGTTTCGCCTTACAAGCCTAACATAAAACCCTGATTAAAAGACCTCAATTGTTTGGAGAGCGCCCACCAGTTCAGCAGCGCTCTCCGCAGGCCATTGTCCTTCCGCTCGGCGGCCACTTAGAAGGATAAAACTCAGATCAAATTGCTGAGGATAGCCTCGCACCTCTAGCCAGAGCAAATCACTACTGGCCTCACAGGTAATAGTTTCCTCCGCCATCAATTGATCTTGTAATTGGGCGACTGAATCTACCAATTGCAGTAGCAGGCGCCGAAAATCAGCAAACTCTGCGGCAGTCAACTCTACGGCCCATTGATTCGTACCTAAGAGTGCAGGAAATGCTGCATTGGGCTGCCATCCTAACCGCCAACCTTTGCCTTCTTTGAGCTGCCGCTCCATTTAAAAAGAGAGCTTTTGAGCCTCGCCAGGCTTGCGCACTGGGGTTGTTGATTGTGGTGTGGTGGATGGAGATGGTGCGGGCTGTGGGGTGGATTGAGAGGCTGGAACCTTTAACAAATCTGCGCTCCCTGAACCCGGCAACGGCACCAGCTTGGGACGCGTGATCGGTTCAGGCTCAGCGGCAGCAGGCTCTTTGGGTTTGGGTTGTGCCTGTTCTGGCGAAGGCGCTGCCTGTGGCGGAGGGGCTTGGCTGACGTAAATATTGCTCAGCATTTGAGTTAACGCGAGGCGCTGTTGCCGCGTTAACTGCCGGATCAACTTGCGATCGCGCTCCATCGGATTCGTTTTTAAGTACGACTGCCCTGGATACTCTTCCTCGCGCAGATTTTCGTACAGCCCCAAATAGTCTGCCAGCGTGATTTTCCAGTCAAAGCGATACTGTGGTGATCGACCTTTGACGAGTGTGTGATACTGAATGAGCCGACTGATCAGGGTACTGTTGGGTACAGGTTTATTACCCTTCTTGCGAATATGCTGGTTTTCCTTGGGCAGCTCTGGTAGTTGGGAATAGACCGCATCTGCCGCCATGATTGGATCCACTCGCTGGGCAGCAGCGGGTTGAGCTAGCAGACAGCTGCCAGCCACCACCGTACAGAGAAGTGCCCGCTGGCATTGCTGGATTAAAGGGACTTTAGGGGTCACTCGCCAATAATCTCCGGTTGTGTCAGTTCATCAGACATTTCGATAATGGCCTGCATCACAGATTTCATGCCTGCATCTTCAAAGTCTTCTAAATTCTCGCGCCGACGACGCTTTTTGGCCCGGTTCGCAACTTGCACCGTAATGCGGTAGCGATTAGAAGAAGCGCTAATCAATTCTTCAGCTCGCCGCATAATATGCGTGGTGTCGATGGTGGGGCGCTTAGACATAAAATTTCTCTAGAATAGACTGCTTACTAGTCTAGCAACAATGCTCTCGTCCCGAGACAAGCAGCCTAGAAACTCTGCGGGTACAAGGACTGATTGATTGTAGGATATGCAAAGCATACTTTAAGATCTGGACGTCGTTTTCAGACTACCGCGTCTTAAATGCACTATCACTGACCCTGAATCGGGATGTTGCCCCATGAGGCCATCCATAACCCTTGCTGGATCAGCCTGATCGCTTGACCCTCTTCATACCTATTCCGACCCATTCCTATGACCAACGTTGCCATCAATGAGACCCATCGTCAGCAAACCGCTCAGCTAGACGTTCCGCCCCGTCTATTAATGGGGCCGGGGCCGTCCAATGCCCATCCCAGAGTTTTACAAGCCTTGGGAATGCGCCAAGTGGGGCACTTGGATCCCTGCTTTATTGAGCTGATGAACGAAGTCCAGTCTCTGCTGAAATATGCTTGGCAAACGGAGAACCCGACGACGATTCCGGTAAGCGCAACGGGTAGCGCGGCCATGGAAGCCACCTTAGCCAATACCGTTGAGCCAGGAGATGTGGTTTTAGTGGGTGTCAATGGCTATTTCGGTCATCGGATGATGGATATGGCCGGACGTTATGGCGCGGATGTGCGTCGCATTGACAAACCCTGGGGAGAGGTCTTTTCCCTGGATGAATTGAAAGCGGGGCTGGAAGAGCATCGTCCTAAAATTTTGGGTCTAGTTCATGCGGAAACATCTACGGGAGCCTGCCAACCCTTAGAAGGGGTGGGTGACTTATGTCGAGAATATAACTGTTTGCTGTTGGCAGATACGGTGACTAGCTTAGGGGGCTTACCGCTGTTTTTGGATGAATGGGGCGTAGATATGGCCTATAGCGGTAGCCAAAAATGTCTGAGCTGCCCACCGGGAATTAGTCCTTTTACCTTAGGATCGCGCGCGGTGGAGAAGCTGAACCAGCGCCAGAAAAAAGTGCCCAACTGGTATTTAGATATGTCGATGGTGGGTAAATATTGGGGGTCGGAGCGGACCTATCACCATACGGCTCCCATTAATATGATCTATGGCTTTCGGGAAGCCCTTCGCTTGATTGCTGAAGAAGGATTGGCCGAGCGTTGGGCACGACATCAAGCCAATGCCGAACTGCTCTGGGAAGGGTTAGCGTCCCTGGGCATGGAGTGTTATGTGGAGCGTCAGCATCGATTACCGTCGCTGATTACGGTGCGTATCCCAGAGGGCGTCGATGGCAAAGCTGTGACTCAGCAGTTTCTGAAGAACTTTAATATTGAAATTGGCAATGGCCTCGGGGAACTGGCGGGCAAAGCCTGGCGGATTGGCCTGATGGGCTTTAATAGCCGTCCTGAGAACGTGTATATGGTGTTGGATGCCTTTAAGTACACCTTGAAACGCTAGGATCACAACGCACTCGATTAAGAATCCGTCTGGGGCATAGAAGTAAATACCACGCCCAGTGGGTCGGGTGATTGGGCTTTGTGCGATCGCACGTTGATTCGCCTGCAACTGCACCCCGCATCGAAAACTTTTCAGACTCATTGATCCTTAGTTTGGGGCTGTGAGACATCGTGGAGGGAAGGATGCTGGGGCTACACTTCCACTCGCTGTCCAGTTTGGACACGCCAAAGCTGAGCATAGATGCCGTTATGCGTCAGCAACTGTTCATGCTTGCCTTGCTCAACGATCCGGCCTTGCTCCATCACATAGATACAGTCAGCATGGCGAATCGTGGATAAACGATGGGCAATGGCAATCGTCGTCCGGTCCACCGTAATTCGATCCAAAGAGCGCTGAATCGCTGCTTCCGTTTCGTTGTCTACCGCAGAGGTGGCCTCATCCAAAATCAAAATCGGCGGATCTTTCAGGAGCGTGCGGGCAATCGCCAGTCGTTGCCGTTGTCCCCCAGACAGTTTCTGGCCCCGTTCCCCCACAATCGTGTGATAGCCCTGGGGCAGTTGGGAAATAAATTCATGAGCCTCTGCATTCTTAGCCGCTTTTTCCACCTGAGCCTGATCGATCTGAGGTTGACCGTAGGCAATATTTTCGTAAACCGTGCCGTGGAATAAGAATACATCCTGGCTCACTAGGCCAATGGCTTGGCGCAAATCCTTCAGCTGTAGGGTCTCAATGCCAACACCGTCTAGGGTGATATCCCCGGTATGGGCTTCATAAAATCGCAGCAAAAGCTTCACCAGAGTGCTTTTTCCCGATCCTGTCGACCCCACAATCGCAATGGTCTCACCCGCCGGAATCGTCAGAGAAACATTATGGATAATCGGTAACCCCGGATAGTACTCAAAGGACACATCCTTAAACTGCACCTCGCCTTGCACCTGATGGACAGGTAAATTCAAATGCCCTGGATGGATTTGGATCGGCGTATCCAATAACGCCATCACTCTTTGAATCGAAGCCATGGCTCGCTGATACTGATCGAGGGTTTCTCCCAACCGAGTCAGGGGCCAGAGCAGGCGCTGAGTGAGAAAAACTAAGACGCTGTAGGTCCCCACTTCAAGGCGATTGGCCATCACCTCCATGCCGCCAAACAGCATAATTGCCATAAACGCCAGCAAAATCAAAATCCGAATCAGCGGAATAAAGGCTGCACTCAGAGCAATGGCCCGGCTATTACTCCGACGATAGGCATCGCTATCAGTTCGCACCTGTTGAGCTTCAAATTCCTCTGCCGTAAAACTCTTAATCGTCACCATACCGCTGAGGTTATTGGCCAGACGACCATTGAGAAAGCTCACCTTTTCTCGCACGGTGGAATAGAAGGGAGCCAGCTTTTTTTGAAAGGCTACGGCACCCCAAATAATGAAGGGGATTGGCAGCATCGCCATCCACCCCACCGTGGGGGCCAGGATAAAAAAGGCACTGCTAATAATCACCACCGTGGTAATCACCTGAAGAATATCATTGGCCCCACCATCCAAAAACCGCTCCAGCTGGTTAATGTCATCGTTGAGGATGGACATCAGTTCTCCCGTGCTGCGGTCCTCGAAATAGGCCAACTCCAGATTCTGCAAATGCTGATAGGCATCTAAGCGTAGGTCATGCTGCATGGTCTGGGCTAGGTTCCGCCACAGCCGCGCATAGGCATATTCAAAGACAGACTCCAGTCCCCAAATAATGGCGGAAATCACCGACAAGGCCACCAATTGCTGAAAGACATCGGTAATGCCTAGCGCTGCAATCAGAGAGTCCTGGCGCTTGACCACAATATCCACCGCCGCCCCGATCAACACCGGTGGAGCCAGATCAAAAATTTTGTTGAGGACAGAGCAGGCAGCTGCCGACCAAATTTGGGAGCGATACACCCGCCCATATTTGAGCAGCCGAGTCAGAGGATGCAGGGTCTTAGAGTCAGAAGAATGTCTTGCCATAGATTAATTGGGAAATAGCAGTCATGGCTGAGATGCCTTTTCAGCGTACTGCGTTGCCGCTCTCCTAGGGGCAAGTCATCTTAGATTTCTTGGAGTGAAGGAGTTGAAGAACCCGTTCAAAATGCAATGACTCATATAATTACCAAGTGTTAGTCAAAGGAGGGAGAAACCCCTTATGACTAGATTCTGCTGCAAAACAGACGGTATAGCTCCTAGCTTGAGAATGCTGTTGCTTAGCTATATCAGACTGACACGTCTTTCGCAGTAGCGGTTCCATGGGGGAAAGTAGTGATTTAGAGGTATTCAGGGTATGAATGGAGAAATGAGTTGGACTCCATCTGAGAATGTTGTTCGCCATGTGGGAAGTCCAATTATTCCAGATATGGAGTTTTTCGCACCACCCCCACCAGAAATAGGGGAGGTTATTTCAGCAGATAGCTCCTTATCCCGTTCTAAACAGGCCACCCAAGCCCAGAAGCGAATCAAGAACTGCCTGATTTGGGCCAGTATAGGGGCGGTGGGAGGTTGCATTTTTGCATTTTTGACAGAGCTTCCTGTTCTGATTTGTGCCCTGATTAGTACAGTGCTTGCCATTGGTGTTGGCATCCTTACCACGCAATATTTCTATCAATGCTCTTACGTTGGCGAGCTGGGTATTGCCCTCCACAGCTTAAAGGGACAGCGCTCTAACCAACCCAAAACTCAGGTCTTTCTGTTTAAGGAGGGTCAAAATCTCTTCACTCAGCAAACCCGCAACTACTACAACGGCATCTATACCGGAACAAATTTTAACTACTGGTGGACCCGGTTGTCAGGATCAGAATTTCGGCTAAAGGGCGCTTATCGTAGCCAAGAGGGGAACCCACCGGCAGATAATTTATACCACTTTGCCAAAGCAGCAGAAGGACAGTGGAGCACCCATCTCTTGCCAGTTATCAATGAACAACTCAACCAAATGGGATATATTGAATTTCCCATCGGCAAGACCTTACGCATGGTGCGAATTGGGCCTGGGTTTATGGAGTTTGTCGAAAAAGACGGCCCCCACAGAGTCGAGGTTGCCGATATGAAAGATATTCGCCTCGGGGGTGGCATCTTCCAGTTCAAGCATAAAGATGCAAACTGGTGGTCTGGAAAAGGCAAATATTCCTTCGGCTATGCCGCCATTCCTAATGCCCGGTTATTTTTGATTTGCCTCGATCGATTAACAGGTATCCACTGGTAAGCAGCAGACTTAACATGGCCTAGTGGTCAAGTTCTATAGCAAATCCTTGTCGTTTTCCTGTTATATCCACCAGCATGGAAGTAGATGCCCCTTGTGGCAACACTAAATGTGAGGTTTAAAGATGCAACGATGTTTGCCCTGTGTATTGGCACTGCCCGTCAGCTTGATGATGTCTACAGCTGCCGTTGCCGACACCATTGAACTGCAAGTTTTGCCCATCAACGGTCCAGAACAAGGTTGTCCAAAGAAAGTGATTGCCTACCAAACGGGGCAACCTTACCAAGAAGGAGGCTATGCAACGGATGGCATGGTGAATCTCAGTGAGATCGCAACCCAAATCACCCTAGCCCCCGAAGAACCCTTTAGTGCCACCTGGATGGGTACCCTCAAGCCCCAATATCGCAACTGCGAAGGCACCGCTGGCATGTTCAAAATCGATGGGGAAGAGAATGCGGGTCCTTCTTATATTCGATTACAACTGTTCCAAGGCAAAGCCAAAGTCATCCTAGATATGACGGGGATGCAAGATGCGAACGGCTTTACAACCCAAATTATCAAAAGTGGCCTCCGCCAAGGTAATCCTCGCTGGACGTGGGGCGGCACTGACTGAAACATTCGCAGTTCATGGTCTAACCTGCTTGTTGTTTTGCCATAAAAAACTCCCCTCAAGATTTGGCTTGAAGGGAGTTAAAACATCTAAAAATAAGCTAAAAACTGGCTTGTGCTGCCATGACGCTGTACACCACATAGGCAATCAGAGAAGCAGCGCCAACGACAGCACTAAGAACCAAGACTCCATCTTTTGATACAGGCATAAATCTCTCCTTGTCTTATTGAAAATAGATAAAATGTGAGGAATATAAAAAACTCACCTCAGACAAGTCGCAGAGACCAACCACCAGACAGGACATCGTCCATACCCCGCAGATTGGCTAAGGAAATCAATAATTTAATCTGAATCGTTGTTTATCACTCAACCTTCACAGTGAACTGTTTAAGGTCTCGACTCTCTGGGGATCGTTGTAGGCATTGTAGATCTGAATGGGGTGGGTTGAGATAGCTAGCGAAACCGTAGACTCCTATCCCTAAAACTTGTCATATTAAGTCAAGTTGTCTAAGTCATGATTTGGCATAGATTTAGGCTGTACCCAGACATCATGAATATCTATGACTTGAGACATAATTAAGATTTCTCAACTCAACCCGTATTCCAACCGGTTGAACATCGTAGGGATTACCTGTAAACGTTGGAACCACACTGATTAACCATCAACGAGTGACATGAATACCCCTGCCCATATTCTGCTTAATCTTTTGTGCTTAGGTCGAAACCGATCAGCAAGCCTCGTCACCCCCGTTGCCGTTGGGGGAGTGTTGCCTGACGCCCCAATGTTTGTGTTCTATTTTGTAGAAAAGCTGATTCGGGGGAGTTCTGAGCAATATATCTGGCAACAGGCTTACTATCAACCCCACTGGCAGAACTTTATAGATGTCTTTAACGCCTTGCCCATTATGGCGTTTGGCTTTTTACTGGCACTCTGGAGCGGCTCTCAGGTAGGGAGGTTGCTATTTGCCAGTATGGGGTTGCATGTTTTGGGAGATTTACCCCTTCATCACGATGATGGCCACCGTCATTTTTTCCCATTCTCCAACTGGCGGTTTGAAAGTCCCATTTCTTATTGGGATCCTAAGCATTATGGAGGAGTGGTCACTCGCCTGGAAATTTTGGCGGTTTTAATCTGTTGTGTTGTTCTGTTTCGCCACTATAAATCCCTCAAAAGTCGGATTGCGTTGGGTACTGTTGGCATACTCTATGGGATTTATTTTGCCTATGTGTTTGCTGTTTGGGCGTAGATGCAATCTTCTACAACGAGCTGGAGTCAAGACTTTGGGATTCTTCAGGCGTTTGGGGCAAATGCAAACCGCATTCTTCTTTAAGACCTTGGAAACGGGTTGCGCGATCGCTGTCGTCATCCGCGCCCACAGGTCGGCTGGAATGCCAGTCTCCAACGGTGGTGTAGCCCAAGTCAAAGAAGGGATGATAGGGCAGATCGTGGGCCTGTAGGTATTGATAAATATCTCGAGAGTGCCAGTTCAGGATCGGTAGAACTTTGTAGCGATCGCCTTGGGTATCAACCCGACGTAAGGACTGTCGAAAATTCGTTTGTTTACTGCGCAATCCTGCCAACCAGGCCGTAGCCTCTAGCTCGTTTAAAGCCCGCTGCATCGGTTCAACCTTACGCATCTGATCGTACTGGTTAAAGGCTTTGACATCATTAAATTCCCATAGCTTGCCATATAGCGCTTCCATTCGAGCGGGACTGAGGACAGACTGATACACCTTGAGGTTGAGTCCTAATCGCGCTGTCAGTTCTTCTGCAAACAGGTAGGTTTGTGCAGGTAAATACCCCGTATCGATCCAAATAACGGGAATATTAGGAACGACCTGCGTCACCAGATGCAGCATGACAGCGGCTTGGATACCAAAGCTGGTACTCATCACCAAGCGATCACCAAAGGTCTCAGCCGCCCAGGCAACAACATCTGCGGCAGCGGCTTGATCAAACTGCTGGTTGATCTGTTCTAAATCTAGGGTGTGATCTGACGGGTTATTCAAATGATTTGCAGTTGAAGCGTGAAGGCTATTGGGTTTCCCACTTTGTCCAGCAGGGGAGGCGTCAATGAGGGACATCACAATACCAGCGCAGGTTCAAATCTATTAGTAACATTTTCTAGTGAGCATGTATGTTTAGCGCCGTTGATCACTGCTCCCGTTACGCATCGGTCTGATTGAAGACCGGAGATGACGCTTTCAGGGGCAGGCATCACGATTTCATGATCACACTAATGCTGTCATTGCAGGGTTTATCCAATCGCTGCTGACGTTTTATGCTGAGGGATATTAATAGAAGGAACATCGCTGATTGTGTCACTGGTATTTATTCGCAAGCTATCTGCAGCAGAACAATGCAAAGCTGATCTTACGTTAGCGCTAACGGCGGAAGAACGGACGCGATCGCGCCATAAATTCCAAACCGCAGAGGGGCAAACCGTCTTCCTGCAGCTCTCCCGGGGCACAATTCTCTACAATGGTGACCTACTGAAATCTGAAAGTGATACGGTATTGCGGATCATTGCCAGATCAGAACCGGTTTTAACCGTTCAAGCTGCCACGTCCCTAGATTTGCTGCGGGGGGCATATCATTTAGGCAATCGTCACGTCCCCTTAGAAATTACGCCAACTTGCCTACGACTAACGCCTGATCCGGTGTTGCAAAAAATGTTAGAACAGCTGGGTTTGGATGTAACGGAAGATATGCATCCCTTTCAACCAGAGGCAGGGGCTTATGGTCACCATAACCACCCTAGTCATCCATCCACTAAGTGATCTATATCACTTCTTTTGATATTATCTAACTGTATTAATGTTCAAGTCTATCTATTTTTTATTCATTTAGATTAATTGTAAAATCAGTCTTTGACAATGCAAGATTAGCTAGTGAATAGATAGTAGACAAAGACCTAAGTCAATCCTCTGTGAACGTCGTCTTCGGTAGGCTTATCCATAAACGGAAGCTTTAGGGGTCAATTATATTTCCTTAGTATTGTCCCGGAAAATTTCGAAGACACTTTATTGTTTTATCAAGTCATTGGGTATACTCGACTCGCGTTCAACCTAGGCTCTCTAAACCCATCGAGATAAGCCAGTGGCTGAAAAATATGGGTTTGGATCCGTGGGGTTTTTCGTTTTGATAGCCCAGACTAGCCGATCATCAAGTCTTGGGCAGTCTGCCAGCAGCATGACCACACCATCCACCGTTGACCGTCACTTTTTATCGCAACCCCAATTTTGGTTGCTGGCTCTCCTGGCAGGTTTATATGCCATTTATATGACCCTAGCGTGGCGAGCCGAAAATGTCAGTCATGTGGCGATCAGCCTACTGTTTGGATGTGCTGTGTTTTCTCTTTTGCAAGACAAGCAGCACAAACTCAACTTTGGCAGTTCTCTTCCCGCTAGCCTCGTTGGCACAGGCTTAGTACTGGGGGTGCTTGGGTATAGTGCCACCCAAACCGTAAACCCTTTTCTTCGCTTACTCCCCATCCTATCGGGCCTTGGTGTAGGCCTTTTGGCCTCTGGTTTTAGAGGACTCAAACAATATCGTCAAGAACTCATTGCTCTCTTCTTCCTAGGGGTTCCCAGCGTTATTGCCGCTTTTTGGATCGATATTTCTCCGATTACAGCCATTTTTTCCAGACTCCTCCTCCTCTACACAGGTTTTGAGGTGTCTGGACAGGGAACTTATGTGGCCTTACCCACTGGCAGCATCAAAGTCGTTTATGATTGCTCCGGTATTGATCAGATGAACTATCTCCTGGGATTGTCAGTGCTGAGCTTGGTTATGTTCCCTTTAAAGGGCTGGATGAAGCAAGTTTTAGTCCCTTTAGTGGGTCTAGTGCTTGGCTTTTTTGCCAACGTTATTCGTGTAGCGATGATGGCCATTTTTGCTGCATCCAATAAAGCTGCCTTTGATCTTTGGCATACGGGCGAAGGTTCCTATATATTTGCCTTCTTAGCGGTGTTGTGTTTGGGACTCTTCTATCGTTGGCTGCTCAAAGCAGAAGAATTGGTACCTCCCTCAACCGCTGCTGACTCTTCCTAGTTCATGATTCGTTCTCTTCACCTTCGACTGCTGTTGCTTGGCTCTCTAGTGGGGGTGACCTTACTGGTATGGGTCAAGGTGTTATGGTTTTCCACGCCTAAAACCCAGCCGGCTAAGACGACAGCAGCTTTGAGAATAACAACGGACAGAATTATTGCAATTCAATCAGATTTTCTCTATGGATAAACCCACCGATCAACAACTTACCCGTAAAGTTGATTTAGCCTATAACACCGCTGAAGCCCTAGTTAAGAATTTACAGTCGATGCAATTATTGAATTGGATTGGCTATGGTTTTTTACTGTTTACCTTGTTGGACTTCATTGCAGCAATTTTCCCGCCTAACTTTACGAGTGCAGCTTGGGAATTTGGCTTAGTGGGCAACTTGGTTGAGAGAGTTGCAGCCCCACTGATTGGGTTAGGCTTTGTATTTTTGGGTGGGCATTCCCACCGTTCTCTTCGGGAGCAATTCGTCCTCAAAATCCTGTCTTGGGCCGCCTTTGGATTTGCAGTATTGTATGGGTTGCTCATTGTTCTGGGCCTTTCTAGCACACTACGGATTGACGGCCAAAATAACAAACAAATCACAACCCAAGCCAAGCGAACCCAAAATCAGCTCCAACAGGTTCGGAGTGCCCTCCAATCTGTCACCACTAGGGAAGAAATGGAAATCTTTTTAGGGCGGTTGAACAATCAAGAGCAAGCCCCCAAAATTGAAAATGATCAACAGTTCCAGTCAACGAGACAGGAGGTGACTGATTTTCTGGATCAAGGGGAAAAGCGCCTCAAAACTCAAATGCAGTCTACTCGCCAGACCCAACGTCGGAGATTGCTCAAAAACTCTTTCAAATGGACTTTGGGAGCCTTATTATCGACTGCGTTATTTATTGTTATCTGGCGTGGCACGGTTGAGGTTCGTCGTGGCTAAGCTCCCTGTCTAGCCAACGAAGCTGAACGATACCATTGTTCCAAGACTTGCTCAGCTGGCTTGTTCTGTGGTGAGAAACCTGCACCTTGTGGTTTGGAATTAGCCTCGATGGAAGGAAGCCACTTCCACCAATACACCCCTGCTAACCAGTCTTGCTGCCAGAGGGTTTGGAAGAATGCTTCATAACAATTGGCTTGAGTTCGAAGGCCCTCTGAGGTTGCTAGTTGGGTTGGATTGACCTCAGAAGTGTCAGGCCATTTCCACGGTTCAATCGCAGTATCTGACGTACTGCGATAGCCAATTTCGGTAAAGATAACGGGTTTTTGATATTTACGGTGGAGAGTGGCAATCGTATCTTCATACTGCTGCCAAGCTTGTTGCAGTTCTGCCACACTGGGTTCTGGTTTGGAGGCTAAGGGGAAATAAGCTTGAATACCGATAAAGTCCAAGTCATCCCAAAACTGGACTTGCTCAAAGGCTTCATACCAGTTGGCAGCATAGGTGAGCTGACCAGGATACACCTGTCGAATCTCAGCAATTAATTGTCGCCAATCTTGTTCTCGTTCTACGGCTGTGGTCTGTAGTTCAGTGCCAATACAGAGGATGGGAATATTCTGCTGTTTGGCTAACTGGGCATAATGCAAAATAAATTGGCGATAGTTGGTAAACCAGGTCTGCCAATCGGCCTCAGACTTCATGTTGATATCCGTCCGCCACTTGCCCTCCTGAGGCCGAGTTAGCCAGATATGGGGTTTTAAAAGGGTTTGAATGCCCCGTTTTTGGGCCAATTGAGTGGTGGTGATCAATCCTTCATCGGTTTCGCCCCACCAAACCCCTTTTGTCGCTAATGCTAAATCAGGGGAGTCAATATCTTGCTGCCACCCAAACGGGGTTTGGACGATCCAATTCACATGGGCTTGAGTTAGGGTGTCAAAATTCTCAGCAGAAATGGGCGTGCGTTCTGCGGTCCAAGACATCCCTCTCTGTTTGGCTCCGGGTTCAATTTGAACGGCAGGTGGTGCTTGACTGTCAGCCTGATAGAGCTTGCACCCCACTATCAGCATTACGGTCAAACTCAAGAGCAGGATAAATTTTCTCATTCAAACTCTCAAATGATTTCCTCTTCTGATTTCTAAGCTAAGGGATTTAGATAATGGCAATATGAGTAATTGCTGAAAATCATCTCCGCTAGAATATTTCTACTGTTGAGGGATACTCAATCAATTCGATTCTCTTTCTCTGCTATCAACTTGGATATTACTCAGCGCTTACTTCAACTCACTAGCCCTGCTTTACCCGTCGGGGCCTATAGCTATTCCGAAGGTCTGGAGTGGTTAGTTGACCAGGGAACGATCAATAACGAATCCCATTTGCGAGCATGGTTGCTACAAGAGTTAGCCTATGGCTCTATTCGGATGGAAACTGCGGTCATGGTTCGTGGGTATCGGGCCAACGCAGATGTGCAAACATTGCTGCACTGGAATGCCTGGTTCTCTGCTGCGAGAGAAACGGAAGAGCTGAGATTACAAAGCTTACAGATGGGGCGATCGCTGTTGCGACTATCTAAGGCGTTGCATGACTCAGAACAAACCAGCCCAGAATTGATAGAGGTATGGGAGCAATTGCAAATAGCGGGATGTAATTTTGCGATCGCATTCGGTCTCACTGCCAACCTCTGGCAAATCCCGCTAGAACCCGCCACCCTCGGATATCTCCACAGTTGGGCCACCAATCTAATTAGCGCTGGCATCAAACTGATTCCCTTAGGTCAGACAACCGGCCAACAACTGCTCTTCCAACTTCAACCCCATATAGAAGACGCAACTCAATCCATTCTCTTACTCAAAGATGAGGATCTCTGTAGCTGTGGCTGGGGACTTGCCCTCGCTAGTATGGCCCATGAAACCCAATATAGTCGCCTATTCCGCAGCTAAGATTGTAGAGATTTTGATCCGAGAGGGCTTGTAAGATACTGTCATCCCCTACAAACTGAGGACTGACCTGACCATGAATTCGCTTCGAGTAGGTGTTGCAGGCCCCGTTGGCTCAGGCAAAACCGCATTAGTGGATGCCCTCTGCAAAGCCATGCGGGACCAGTACAATCTTGCCGTCGTCACCAACGATATCTACACCCAAGAAGACGCCCAGTTCCTCGTGCGCAGCCAGGCGCTGAGTCAAGACAGAATCTTAGGGGTCGAAACAGGCGGCTGTCCCCACACCGCCATTCGTGAAGATGCTTCCATTAACCTAGCTGCGATTGAAGATTTAGAGCAGCAGTTTACGCCCTTAGATATTGTGTTTGTGGAAAGTGGCGGAGATAACTTAGCGGCCACCTTTAGTCCTGAACTGGTCGATCTCACCATCTACGTGATTGATGTAGCTGGAGGCGACAAAATTCCCCGCAAAGGCGGACCCGGAATCACAAAATCGGACTTGCTCATCATCAACAAAATTGATCTGGCCCCCTATGTCGGTGCCAGCCTAGATGTGATGGAGCATGATACCCAACAAATGCGTGGCCCTAAACCCTTTGTGATGACGAACTTAAAACAACAGACAGGGCTGTCCTCAGTGATTGACTTTGTGGTTCAACATATTCCTCCTGCCAGTGCCCGATAAAAAGTGGCAATCAGAAGATCTGATTGCCACACTGTCCTTTGAGTAAGAAGTTAAGTCATGCGCTCACTGAAGTTGTGAACGATTTAGAAGGAGAATACAACCCGAAGCAGCCCCTGATAGAGGTTAGGCTCAACACTGCTATTGTTAGGATTAAAAATAGCGGAGAAAATCGGGGTAATCGAGATGTTGTCATTCACAGGGAACCGATAAAACGCTTCCACATTGAATTGAGTTTCATCGTTAACACCAACGCCAGTGCCTGGGAAATCCGCATCGCTGACAATAAAAGGTGCCCCGACAGTAGCCGCCAGAAGCGAGCCGGGGATCAACAAATCATGCATACCCAACCCAGCTTGAAAGGTTTGAGCCTCAAAATTATCGACCGGGCCCACAGAAAACGGTAAAGGATTTACGGCAAAGCCGGTCGCATTGACTTGATTGTCTGCATCGGCGAAGGAGTACCCATAGCGGCCAAAGATACCAAATTGACCAAACTTGGCCTCAGCATTGATCCCCACAGCATTTTGCTGAATATTGCCAGTGTCTGCATTGGTGTACTGCAAGCGAACCGCAAAGTTAGAATCATCACCAATGTCGTTGGCATATTCCAATTCCACAGTGGCTTGGTACGGATCGCCAAAGAGGCCCCCATTCGCATCCCCACTGCCGACTTCCGTTGCAGAGAAGCCGTTAACCGCCACAAAGGCACCTCGAACGGAAACAGGCCCCCCATTGACGTTCCAATCAAATCCACCCCCAGCGCCTCCTAAGAAGTTAGCGACGTAAGGCGTAATTAAGGGATTATTGATTAAGAACCATGTACTAAAGCCAGTAAAGGGACTGGTATAGCTGTTGCCATCAATAATATCGGTGGGATAAAACAGGGGGGCAACAGTAACAGACAGATCTTCAATGGGTTTGAAGGTATACGCTAGACGATATAAATTCGCCTGATTAGGCAACCCTGCGAAGTAATATTGGCTGGGGCTAAAGAGAGCCGTCTCAGCTGCGCCTTGCCCAAACCCTGGGGCAGAATTAGGCAGGGATTGCGTGGTCCCCAGTTGAGCATTCGAGAACAAATCTTGGCCTTGATTCCCAAAGAAGAGGGTTGTTTGCAATAAATCATCCCCCGAGAAGCTGGTATTAAAGCTCATATACACTGAGCCAATCAAGCTGGCACGGGAATCAGCGAGTTGGTTCGCACCTGGCGTTAAACCATCAGAGGAGTTATCGAAGGCTCCGTTGCCAGAATCACCAAATTGGGCGCTAAAAACCGCATCGACACTTAATTTAGTGGTCGTTGAGAATTGCTGGGCTTCAACGGTCGCCACCCGAGCTTCTAACCCATCTACACGCCCTCTCAGGGTCGCTAGCTCAGCGGCAAATTCATCTTGCAAAGCTTTGAGTGCATCCAAATCTTCCTTGGTTGCAAAACGATTGCTGAGATTATCTAAACAGGCATTGACGAGCGCTGCAGCCTCACGCCGAGACATTGCTCGGCTGGGACGAAACGTGCCATCGGGGTAGCCCGCCACACAACCATATCGCTCGACTAAAGACTGAATCGCTTGAAAGGCCCAGTCATCGGGTTGAACGTCAGACAGCTGTGAGACAGAGGTGACTTGCCCCACTGAATCATGCTGCGTTTCGTCCATCAGCTCTGAGACAGACGGTGTTGAAGCGGTGGACTGATCGGCTAGATGCAGTCTATCTGTCTCAGGGACATCAGCAGCCTCAGGGACATCAGCAGCCTCAGGGACATCAGCAGCCTCAGGGACATCAGCAACTGGAGTTGTTTCTTGGCTGATTAATTCCTGGGTCGGGAAACTTGAGGTCACCCCCGTATCACTGAAAGCCTCCACTTCAGGATTGAGCGCCAAATTCAACCCAGAAATCGACGTTTTATGGACTGGCATCTCTTCTGGGAGCTGCGGTTCGGTGGCTCTAGCAACCGTGGGCAGCAAACATGCCCATAGTGCAAGAGATGAAAAAATTAGAGATTTATCTCGAATATTGGCCATATCAAATCTTCCTCACACACCTTGAACAGATAACATCGACTCCATCCTGTTGATCAAGCTAAACGTATTTTTAACGCCAGAAAACTCACTCATTTCTAGGCATAACTAGAGATGTCTGGAATGCTCTGATGATGCAATTGGGATGGGAATCTTCTCAACGTCTGTAACATTTAGACGTTGCTAAACCTAAGTCCCCCACATACAAGTACGCTATGGCCAGAGAACTTTTTTGTATTCTTTGCTACAAATCAAAAAATTAATCGTTTTAGGATTCCTGCCGGTTAATACGCCATTTCAGGCCATATAACGCCAAGGGATTAAAAGTATTTGATGCTGATCGTGTGCCTGGGAATTTAAGCTTTTGTTAACAAAGACAATCATCACCTATAACCCTTGCTAATAAAGGAATTTTGGTCTTCTAACAATGCTTGTTAACTGCATGCCATCAATATTCTGTATCACCTGTAACATTTTTGGGTTGAGCTACATCCCTAATATCTCCTTGATGAAGGTAATGCTAGTCAGCTCAGTCTCCTAAGCTTTTTTAGGAAGAAAGCTATGCGCCTTAACTGGGGGGGAAATGCCGGGTATCACAAGACTCGGCATCTGCGATCGCAAACGTGAATTGTACTCATATCAATGTGTGCAATATGCTCCCGCGATCAGGATTGTTTGCAATTATCAAACTACTTTGTGTTGAGGAGTGAATCGGTTTATGGCCAGAGGATTTGGTCGGCGCGAATTCCTAATTATGGGTTCCGTCGCTTCAGGGAGCGTGCTGCTCAAAGCCTGTACACCAGGTAGTCAAGATAGTGGTAGTCCTTCCGGTGACACTATCAAAGTAGGGATTCTCCATTCCTTAAGTGGAACAATGGCGATCAGTGAAAAAAGCGTCGTTGATGCTGAAAAGCTAGCTATTAAGGAAATTAATGAGTCAGGCGGCGTTTTAGGCAAACAAATTGAAGCCGTGGTGGAGGATGGTCAGTCTGACTGGGATAAGTTCTCAGAAAAAGCGAAAAAGTTGATTGACCAAGACAAGGTTGTTACTGTATTCGGCTGCTGGACCTCTGCCAGCCGGAAAGCGGTCAAACCGGTCTTTGAATCTAAGGACCACATGCTTTGGTACCCCGTGCAGTACGAAGGACAAGAGTGTTCTAAGAACATCTTTTACACGGGAGCCGCACCGAACCAGCAAATTGAGCCTTCTGTAGATTGGCTCCTAGAAGAATATAAAGGCAAGCCCTTTTTCTTAGTGGGCTCTGATTATGTGTTTCCGCGCACAGCCAACACCATTATTAAGGCTCAACTGGAGGCCAAGGGTGGCAAAGTGGTGGGAGAAGAATATATTCAGTTAGGCAGTACCGACGTCACCCCCGTTATTTCCAAAATCCAGGCCGCTTTGCCTGAGGGCGGCGTTATTTACAACAGTCTGAATGGTGATACCAACGTTGCCTTCTTTAAGCAATTACAAGGTAAAGGCTTAGGCCCAGATAAATATCCCTCGATGTCGGTCAGTATTGCTGAAGAAGAGGTCAAAGCCATTGGGGTTGAGTATCTTAAGGATCATTATGCTGCTTGGAACTACTTCCAGACCGTAGATTCGCCCGAAAGCACCAAGTTTGTTGAGGCCTTTAAGAAAGAATATGGGGACGATCGAGTGGTCAACGATCCCATGGAAGCCGCCTATATTATGGTGTATCTCTGGAAGCAGGCTGTTGAACAGGCAGGTACTGCCGATGACCTAGAAAAAGTTCGAGCGGCTGCGATCGGTCAAGAATTTGCGGCACCAAATGGTCCCGTGAAAGTGGCTGGCAACCACCATATTTCTAAGACGGTGAGAATCGGCAAAATTCGGGAAGACGGTCTGTTTGAAATTGTTAACTCAACGGATGGTCCGGTAGAGCCGATTGCCTGGAACCAATTTGTAAAGGAAACAAAAGGCTATGCCTGTGATTGGTCTGATCCGGGTAAAGGCGAAAAGTACAAGAAGTAACCCTTTAAGCCCAAGCCTACGTTAGACATATCCCTGACCTTTAGGAGATCCTTTGCTCACTTCCTTATTCAATAGTTTTTTTGATGGCATCAGTATCGGCTCAGTGCTGCTATTGTCAGCGCTGGGCCTAGCAGTTGTTTTTGGCCTCATGGGTGTCATTAATATGGCCCATGGTGAGTTGATGATGCTGGGGGCTTACACCACCTTCGTTGTCCAAAATGCGTTCAAACCCTTAGGTCAACCTTGGTTTGGCGCTTATATCTTTGTGGCTTTAATCGCTGCCTTTCTGGTCACAGCCCTATTGGGCCTGGTTTTGGAAAAAGGGGTCATTCGTCATCTCTATGGCAGACCCCTCGAAACCTTACTGGCTACCTGGGGGGTCAGTCTGATTTTGCAGCAGTTTGTCCGCAGTGTGAGTTGGGTGATGATGCTGGGACTAGTTGTGTTTTGTGGGTTCTTTTTTGGGGCCATGACGCTACTGTCTCGCCGCTCTCATTTTCAGCGCATCAGAGGTTGGGCTATCACGATGCTGTTACCCCTGTCTGCAGGGATTGCCTGGGCAGCAAGTAGCACTTTAGGGCAAAAATATCAGCTGGCTGTCACGAAGCCTTGGTTCGGCGCTCAGAATGTAGACGTGACTGCTCCCGGTTGGCTCAGGGGCGGTATTAGACTGCTGGGGGCCTACCAAATGCCCTATGTCCGTCTCTTTATTTTGTCGCTGACCATCATTTGTATCTTGGGCATGTATGTATTTCTCCAACGCTCAGTTTGGGGATTACGCATTCGCGCAGTGACTCAAAATCGCAGCATGAGCGCTTGCTTGGGCATTCCCACTCAGCGCGTAGATGCGCTGACCTTTGCCCTCGGTTCTGGTTTGGCAGGTATCGCGGGTTGTGCCGTCAGTCTATTGGGGTCGGTCGGCCCCAATACGGGTCAAAATTATATTGTTGACACCTTTATGGTTGTGGTTGTGGGGGGTGTGGGTAAGTTAGTCGGGAGTATTGCGGCAGCCATGGCCATTGGGATCGCCAACTATTTAATTGGTGCCAATGCTCTTAGCCCTTTGGTGGCTTGGTTCCCACCACTCGCAAACCTATTGGAATTTTTTGCCAACTCCAGCATGGCTAAGGTGCTCGTTTTTGCGTTGATTGTGACCTTCTTGCAATTCCGACCGGCAGGAATGTTCCCCCAAAAAGGACGCACGGTAGATGCTTAAAGGACGGTTATGGCCGACACTTCGCCCCTAAATGCTCAGCGCCCTCGCCGCCTGCGTCAGACATCTTTGATGATGGAAGTGGGGATTGTGATTGTGATCGCACTCCTGATTCTGTTTGTTGTTCCCCTACTACTCACGGCCTTTGGCCAAGAGTTCCGCATCAATATGCTGGGGCGGTTTATGGCCTTAGCGATCGTGGCCTTAGGCATTGATTTAATCTGGGGCTACACAGGCATGCTCAGCTTAGGGCATGGGGTATTCTTTTCCCTGGGTGGATATGCCTTTGCGATGTTTTTGCAACTGCAACTTCCTGAAGGGGAACTACCCGAATTTTTTACCCTATATGGTGTCACCGAGCTGCCCTTTTTCTGGCAACCGTTCCACTCCCTGCCCTTTGCCCTGGCTGCTCTGATCTTAATCCCAGCTTTGGTGGCGGCACTTTTAGGTTATTTAGTCTTTCGCAACCGTATTCGAGGCGTCTATTTCTCTATCTTGACGCAAGCCTCCCTAATTGTTTTCTTTCATTTCTTCAATAGCCAACAAGAACTGATTAACGGTACCAATGGCCTCAAAACCGATACCGCCAAGATATTTGATGTGTACGCCGGATCTGATCAGGCGCAATCTGTGTTTTACACGCTGACGGTCGTGGGTTTAGTTCTCGCCTATGGACTTTGCCGATGGCTGACCAGTGGTCGACTGGGTAAATTGCTGATTGCCATCCGAGATGACGAAAGTCGAGTGAGATTTTCTGGCTATAACCCCACCGGATATAAAGTATTAGTCTTTGCTGTGTCCGCTGGTTTAGCGGGGATAGCGGGCGCTCTTTACACCGTCCAGTCTGGCATCATTTCTCCAAAAACCATGGATATTGCCTTTTCCATTGAGATGGTGATTTGGGTGGCGGTGGGGGGACGAGCCAGCTTAGTGGGGGCTGTTTTAGGTGCCCTAACCGTTAACTTTGCCAAAAGCATCCTCAGTGAGCAGTTCCCAGAGATTTGGCTATTTTTTCAGGGGGCATTGTTCTTAATTGTGGTTACCGTATTACCCGGTGGATTCGTGGGGTGGTTGCGAACCCAAGGTCAAGACCTATTCCGCTCTCTAATCGGGCGTCGTCGACGCCTAATGACCTATCCCCGTTTGGCCGAAGATCCGGAAGTAGAATATGAGCGACAAAATCTTAGAAATTGAAAATCTAACCGTTAGTTTTGACGGGTTTAAAGCTCTCAATCAGCTCAACTTCAGCATGGAAGCCGGAGAGCTACGGGTGATTATTGGCCCTAATGGCGCTGGCAAAACGACCTTCTTAGATGTGATCACCGGTAAAGTGCAACCCACAACTGGTCGGGCCTTATTTAAGGGTAAGAATCTCCGGTCAAAATCTGAACATCGGATTTCCCGTTTAGGAATTGGCCGCAAGTTTCAAACCCCGCGAGTGTATCTTAAACTGACGCCACGGGAAAATTTGGATCTCTCCTGCAATCGTCACAAAAACGTATGGGCAACCCTTCTAGGTCGTCCTGCCCAGTCGGAGCGCCGTACCGTTGCCGGTCTGCTAGACACCATTGGGCTGGCAACCAAGTCCGATATCCCGGCAGAGTTGTTATCCCACGGTGAAAAGCAACGCTTAGAAATTGGCATGTTAGTGGCTCAATCGCCTGACTTACTGTTGGTGGATGAGCCGGTTGCGGGCTTAACTGACGAGGAAACCGAAAACGTGGGCAACTTATTGCTGACCCTTGCCGAAGACCACTCCATTATCGTGATCGAGCATGATATGGAATTTGTGCGTCAAATTGCCCGACAAGTCACAGTGCTCCATCAAGGAGCTGTCCTCTGCGAAGGCAGTATGGAAGAAGTACAGCGTAATCCCCAAGTGATTGAGGTTTATTTAGGACAGCCGGAGGACAGTGATGGTTGATTCAACGTCTATATCGCCCGCCACGCCTCAACCCCTATTGGACATTGCTAACCTTAATGTCTACTACGGTGAAAGCCATATTCTCCGAAGTGTTGATTTGAGTGTTGGTCCCGGCAAGATGGTTTGCCTGATTGGCCGTAATGGAGTGGGTAAAACCACCTTACTGAAAACCATTTTGGGCTTATTAACGCCCCGTACAGGCATGATTACCCTAGAAGGAACGCCTTTACGCCGCAAAACACCCGATCAGCGAGCCCGTATGGGCATTGGCTATGTTCCCCAAGGCCGTGAAATTATTCCTGGCTTAACGGTGCAGGAAAATCTCATTCTTGGATTGGAAGCTCGCCCGCAGGGGAGAGGGAAAAGTCAAACGATTCCTGAGCAAGTGTTTCAGTTATTTCCAGTTCTGCAATCCATGCTCGGACGCATGGGAGGCGATTTAAGCGGCGGCCAACAGCAACAATTGGCCATTGCTAGAGCCCTGATGGGTAGTCCTCGCTTACTGGTCTTGGATGAGCCAACGGAAGGGATCCAGCCCTCTATCATTCTAGAAATTGAAGCCGCTGTCCGCCGAATTATAGAAACAACGGGTGTCTCAGTTTTGCTAGTCGAACAGCACCTCCACTTCGTTCGTCAAGCTGATTGGTACTATGCCATGCAAAAAGGCGGTATCGTCGCCTCTGGTCCCACCAGTGAACTTAGTAACCAAGTGATCCAAGAATTCTTGGCAGTTTAAGCCCACAAACATCCACATAATCGAACCTCAGCCATGGAGTAAGGTGTGTGGATTGGTTTTGCCACATCCAAAGACTCTCGGTAAATTTTTTCAGGTTGCATTGCCCAGCCTGAATTTTGGAGGTTTTACAAGGGCCTCACTCCACTTATCTCTTCTATGACTTCGATCTGGGTGGTCAAACGCTAGACGAAAACTGTTTGACGGCTGCTGGTGGAATAAGTGGTGTGCGACAATGGCTAGGGTTTAGTCCTGAAAAGATGTTCAAAAGTCGGAAAGTTTGGATATTAGGTGCGATCGCATGTTTGTTCGTTCTCTTTCTGTCCTGCCAATCCCCCCGTCCTGTTGCTCAAACCCCATCCACCGCTCCATCCCCTGAGTCTGCTGCGTCACCCCCCACTTCATCATCGCCGACTGTATCCCCTGTTGCTCCGCCCTCGGTCGCTTCTGCACCGCCGCCCATTGTTAGTGGAAAGCGGCTGATCGCCGATCTCAAGGCGCTTAATTTTGAGCGTTACACTGCAGCGGAACTGCAACAAACCAGGGCCTTTATCACCCAAACCTTAACTGCAGCGGGATGGACGGTCAGCGAACAACCCTTTGAGACCGGGGTAAATGTGGTGGCTGAACGCCCAGGAACAGACCCCAATGCAGGTGCTTTGTTGGTCGGAGCCCATTATGATTCAGTCCGAGGGTCGCCGGGGGCCGATGATAATGCTACTGGGGTGGTGGTGGCCTTGGAAGTGGCGAGACTACTGGGCGATCGCCAAACGCTACGGCCTTTGAGGATTGTGCTCTTTGATCAAGAAGAAGCGGGTCTGGTAGGGAGCTATGCCTATGCCCAGCGTCCCGAAAACCTCAAAAACTTAGACGGCGTCGTGATTTTGGAAATGCTGGGTTACACCTGTTCCAGACCGGGGTGTCAATACAAACCGGTGGAATTCAAGGTGGAGTTACCCAGTGATCAGGGAGACTTTCTTGCGATCGCAGGCGATACAGAACACCTACCGTTACTGAATGCCTTTAGCGAGAATCATCAGCCTAACTTACCGGCGTTAGTCCCCGTCTCCATTCCTTTTAAAGGCCTATTAACCCCTGTCATCCTGCGCAGTGACCATACTCCATTTTGGTTTGAAGGCATTGGTGCGGTTATGCTTACTGATACGGCACATCTGCGCAATCCCCACTACCATCGGCGCACCGATACCCCCGATTCTCTAGATGCTGCATTTCTAGAAGGGAATGCTCAAACGGCAGTTAACGCTATTACAGCTCTTTTAGACCGTCCGCAAAGTTTCTTGACTTCTGCAACCGACAAATCTTAAGCTTTCTCAGAATTCAAACCCTGACTATCATTGCTCGTTTTCTGGAGTGAAAGGGCTAACCTCCAGATTTTGCTAGACTTTCCAGCCGTAGCTGCATCACGATAGACTTCTAAATATAATTAGAATATGTGAAAGAAATCATAAAGTATCGTGAATTTTTATTGACTTTACTTTATGGTTAATCATATCTACACCGATTCAGGACCATCTGTTATATATCCTGCAATCATTTTGCGATTTATTTATACATCGGAGATCTATCCATGACCATAGCAGTCGGACGCGCCCAGGAGCGAGGATGGTTTGACGTCCTCGACGACTGGCTTAAGCGTGATCGGTTCGTCTTTATT
>NZ_JANQOY010000201.1 GCF_028285565.1 Acaryochloris sp. IP29b_bin.148 | reverse complement strand
GAATATTTCGGTCACATCAAGGCGGGGTAAGCTGATAGACATGGCTGAGGTAAAGCGGTACGACATACTGCAAATATATGCCCCAGCCTTTTCTCATGCCCTATTTCTTCGTCGAACTCACGTTTTAATAGCGCCTCGCAAGGGACGCCCCATTCAAGCTCCATCTGTTCAATCCCTACGTGGTCACCTTTTCCTTTTGCCATAGACATGTGGAATCAACGTTACGCTGACGACGCTTATATCTACGGAACGGACCCCAATTCGTTCCTGGCCGAGCATGCCCATATTCTGATCGATCCTGTCCTATCCCTGGCGGAAGGGGAAGGCCGAAACGCGGTCTTTCTAGCTTCGCGTGGCTTGAACGTATATGGCGTTGATGGTTCAGAGGTCGGTCTGGCCAAGGCTCAAAAGTTGGCACAATCCCAGGGCGTAGAGATCCAGACAGAAGTGGCAGACCTTGGCTTGTTTAAGCCACCCGCCCATCATTATGGATCCGTTGTTTCCATCTCAGCCCATCTGCCCAGCCCGATTAGAAACAGACTCTACCCGTTAGTAGAGCGGTGCCTAAAACCCAATGGCATTATTCTGCTTGAGGCATACTCTGAAAATCAAATGACTCGGGATACGGGCGGTCCCAAAGATCTCGATATGCTGATGACCTGTGCCAAAGTTGAGCACGAATTTCCGCACTGCGAGCCTATTTTGATCAGGGAGCTTGAGCGAGAGGTCCGTGAGGGGAAATATCATACGGGTATGGCTTCAGTCGTCCAGTTCATTGCTAGGAAGAAAGCGTAACTGTTTATCTCATGCTTGCTTGCAGAAACTGCGATCGCAGACAGCCAAACCACCCAGCATTCATTAACGCTACAGTTGGATATGAGTTTATCTAGCGCTTACGTCTTTTGATCACCCTTCATCAAGCCAAACGCCAAGATCTGGAAAAAATCAAGACATTTTATCGTCATTGTGGTTATAGCGGTGGTTTAAAACCAGAAGATTGGATTTTGATGGCGGGTTCAAATTCTCAGCTTGTTGGTGTCGTTCGGTTATGTCTGGAGCAAAATGTTCTGGTCTTGCGTGGGATGCAGGTCCTCCAAGTATTTCAGCGTCAGGGAATTGGCAAACAGCTCCTGCAAGCCTGCACCGAGCAGCTTGAAAATCGGACCTGTTACTGCATTCCTTGGACTCATTTAAGATCGTTTTATCGGCAAGGTGGGTTTGCAGAAGTGTCAGCAACGGAGGCACCCGATTTTCTCCAAGAGCGATTTGAAGGATACTTAGAACGCGGGATGAAAGTTAGTATTATGAGGCGATTACCCAGTACCCAAAATTCTGAGAGAATTGTGTTGTAGACGATATATGGCATTCAATATAGAAAGGCTATCTTAGCCCTTTTGTAGAACTCATCGGGTCCAAGTCACCTTACTAAACTCACAGAACGATAGAAACTGAGCTGCTTGTGGCCACGATTCGCTGCCTAGATCACATCTTTACCCATATTGAAGCCATCGTCTTTGACAAAGATGGCACCCTCGCAGAGGTAGAATCCTTTTTAAAACGCTTAGGGCAGGCGCGATCGCACTTAGTCAGCACCCAAGTTCCAGGCACCCAGGAAGCCCTATTACTTGCCTTTGGCATAGAAGAAAACTATCTCAATCCAGCCGGACTATTAGCCGTGGGAAGTCGCTATGAGAACAAAATTGCGGCGGCCGCCTATATTGCCGCAACTGGACGTAACTGGTCAGAGGCTCTAGAGATTGCTGAATCCGCCTTTGAACAGGCGGATCAGGATTTAAAGCCGAAGGCAGACTATACCCCTTTATTTACCGATACCTTAGAGACCTTAATTGCATTATCAAAGGCAGGGCTGAAGTTAGGGCTTCTATCAGCAGATAGTAGTGACAATGTCCAAGCGTTTCTGAGCACTTATCACCTGCAAGACCTCTTTCAGGTCACCCAAGGCGTTGACGGGCCGATCACCAAACCTGATCCGTCCCTCTTTATAAATATCTGTTCGCAACTAGGAACTGCTCCCAGCCAAACCCTGATGGTGGGAGATTCTCCCGTGGATATGCAAATGGCCCAATCTGCGAATGCGGCGGGTTGCATCATCGTCAATTGGGGATGGCCCATGCCAGTCCCCTCTCAACTCGCTGATATTTCTCTAGAAAGCTGGCACCAGCTTACTATCACCCCATAAGTCCTTATAATCCTTGTGAAAACGCAATTCTGCGTTAATTCTCCTAGAGGCCGCTCTCTAGAGTAATGCTATAATTCTCAGAACTTCCAGGAATTTATATTTATCATTGTCGCCTTGCTCCACAGGAGGATCAAGATCTTGCCTAAGCGTTATCTCTTCACGTCGGAATCTGTGACTGAGGGCCATCCCGATAAGGTTTGCGATCAAATTTCCGATACGATTCTTGATGCTCTACTCACTCAAGACCCTGCGAGTCGGGTTGCCGCTGAAGTAGTGGTCAACACCGGCCTCGTTCTTCTCACCGGAGAAATTACGACTAAAGCCCAAGTTAATTTTGTGGATTTAGTCCGTCAAAAAATTACCGAAATTGGCTATACCGATTCGGACAACGGCTTTGCCGCCAATAGCTGCTCTGTTCTCGTGGCCTTGGATGAGCAATCTCCTGATATTGCCCAGGGGGTAGATTCTGCCCAAGAAACGCGCGAAGAAAAAAGCGACCAAGAACTAGACGCCATTGGGGCGGGTGACCAAGGTCTGATGTTTGGGTTTGCTTGCAATGAAACGCCAGAGCTGATGCCTTTGCCCATTAGCCTTGCCCACCGGGTCACGCGACGGTTGGCCGCTGTGCGCAAAACTCAGTTGAGCTATTTAAGACCAGATGGGAAATCCCAGGTCACCATTGCTTACGAAGAGGGTCGTCCTGTCGGTATCGACACCATCTTAGTTTCCACTCAGCATGACGCCACTATCGGTGACATCACTGACCCGGCAGCGGTTCAAGCCAAGATCAAAGAAGATTTGTGGAATACCGTTGTCCTCCCCGTCTTTGCTGATATCGATATCAAGCCCGACGACAATACTCGGTTTCTCGTCAATCCTACGGGCCAATTTGTTGTGGGCGGTCCCCAAGGCGATGCTGGACTCACCGGGCGAAAAATCATTGTGGATACCTACGGTGGCTATTCTCGTCATGGGGGTGGCGCGTTCTCCGGTAAGGATCCGACAAAAGTCGACCGTAGTGCAGCTTATGCTTGCCGATATGTGGCCAAGAATATTGTTGCTGCTGGATTGGCTGATAAGTGTGAAGTCCAGCTCAGCTATGCCATTGGCGTTGCTCGCCCCGTTAGCATTTTGATTGAGACCTTTGGTACAGGCAAAGTCGATGAAGATCGCCTATTACAGGTCGTTCAAGAAAATTTTGAACTCCGTCCTGCAGGTCTGATCCAAACCTTTGGCTTAACTAAACTTCCAGGTGAGCGTGGCGGTCGCTTCTATCAGGATGTGGCCGCTTATGGTCATTTCGGACGGCCCGATCTCGATCTGCCCTGGGAAGCAACCGATAAAGCAGATCTGCTCAAGCAGGCCCTTAGCCCAGCGCTGTCTGGCAACGCCTAACGAATGTCAGTGTAAAAGCGTTTAAGAAATTCGGCGGGTAACCCCATCAGCCACAGCCAACCTATCGAGTGATAGATGAGTGTGGCTTTCCAAGCTCCCCACTGCTGCAATCGGCGATCGGAGGTTTGGACAATGCGGTTAACCAGCCGAATTTTGCCATGCTGCACAATTCTGAGGCAAAGCTCGGCATCTTCCATAATGGGAAGGCTAGAATCAAACCTGCCACACTGCTGAAACGCTTGTTTGTCGCAGAAGATGACCTGATCGCCAAACAAAACTCTAAATCCCTTGCAGGCAAAGAGGTAGGGGCGAGCAATCAGGGCAGCAATATAGGTTTTTAGGTAATTCTGCAACGTCATTCCCCAACAAGTGATTTGATC
The DNA here is from genome assembly GCF_028285565.1 of Acaryochloris sp. IP29b_bin.148. Lineage (GTDB taxonomy): Bacteria > Cyanobacteriota > Cyanobacteriia > Thermosynechococcales > Thermosynechococcaceae > Acaryochloris. Next base: position 29,928 of record NZ_JANQOY010000201.1, on the reverse strand, counting down.
GCCCCCCATCAAAGCGATAAACCCCCCACAAACTGTATTGGGGTGAGCTAAGGTTTGAGTCATTAAGTCGACTAGATCATCCGGGACGAGGGTATCGGCATGGAGAAAACAGAGAATATCTCCGGTTGCGATCGCAGCCCCCTGATTCATCTGTAAGGCCCGACCTCGCTCCGTTGCAGCCACCACAGAAAGATTGATCTCCTGATAGGTTTTTGCATAGTGCTGGGCGATAGAGACCGTAGCATCAGTACTGCCACCATCGACCAAGATAATCTCATGGGCAGGAGGCTCCAAAATCATCAGATGATTGAGGGTTCGACGGAGAACCGTGGCTTCATTGAGCAGGGGGAGGATGATGGACACTTGGGGCATATAGACGCAATGGGACCGCAACGCTCCCTTGAGGATTCGCAGGGGCAACCAGATAACGCAGGAACTGCAATCATTGTGCGCCAGAATCAGGAGTGTTGCACAGGGGGCTTTTATGCAATCAACAAACCGCTGAGAGTCAGGTTTGTGGAGCTGGGGATGCCAGTGATAAAGGTATTTATCGGCGTGTTGCTTAGTGGGTTTCGGATCGAGCAGCGGGGAGGGTTCTATGGGCAGGTGATCTGGGGTTAATGTATCTACGCCATTACAGGGTCTAACTCACATAATGCATACTGTTTTAGTGTAGACTCTGCTATCTTATGCCAATTTAAGTTTTTGATCGCGTATTCTCGTCCTTTTAAGCCCATTTCCTTCCACTCTGAGCGACATTCCAAGAGCTGTAACAAACCTGCCTTAATACACGGAACCTCAGATGGAACGACTACACCGCAACCACTTTTCTTGACATGCGGTGCGATACCAGCCTCCTCTGACACTAAAAGAACACGGCCAGCTAGCATAGCTTCAAGAGCAGATAATCCAAACCCTTCAAAACGTGAAGGCAGGCAAAAGATATCATAGTCGGCAATTATTGAAGGCGGAGATCGATCGTAATCAGGATCAAGAAAATGAACTTCACCTTTAGGAGCCAGCCGTCTTTTCTCAGATTTAAGCTTCTTTTTTCCCTTCTCGTTTGGACCTTGTATTGTTAAACTAATTTCTATGCTTTGGGAAATTTCTGAGAAGGCCTTGAGGAGAAGATCTAAACCTTTATGATAAATATCTACACGTCCGAAAAAAAATAGTTTTGGAGGTCTGAGCTCCCATTTTAGTAAAGATGCAGGACATGCTTTATCATCAAGAAATCCTCCTGGTACCTCTATGAAATCGCTTTGAACTCCAAGCCTTTGGAGCCATTTACTATGATTAATTTCATATAGCTGTATGGCTTTAGCATCCTTCAATATTTCCTTTTCAAATAAATGCCAATAAAGGCACTTAAGGAAATAATTTTTCCTAAGCATACTTGGATGATAAATATCCAGGGGTGCAGCTATGTATTGTATTCCATGCTTCTTTAAAAGGCGAGAAATGGAATAAACGCTAGGGTGAAATGTGCCATTTATAATTACAATGCTGTCATCAGAAACAGCATTGAGAAAATATGACTCTAAATCAGGAGAAATCTTAAAAGATGGCAATTCAATGGGATTCTGAAAACACTCTATTTGACATCCATTATCACTTTTAAATGAACTTTTGATTTTTCTCTCACATAGAATTGTCACTGGAACTCCGCAAGCGACTAAACCAGTAGAAAGCCCATGTACAATCGTGCTTGTCCCACCAATTGGTTTCTCTCCAAAGGGAGAGAAATGTTTAAGATAAAAGAATATTCTCATAACAATAATGTCTTTTTACTAGTTTCTTTCTGAGAAGAATAAAAAAACATCCATTCAAGAAGTCAGGATTGCATTTTTTCGCACCGACAATTCTAGATTTAAGTATAGAATATATTGGTCATTCATTCATTATTCCAGCAAAAAAATACCTCTCTTAAGAGCAAAGATGTTTTTAGATAATTTTATTCGGACTACATAGAATAAAAATAAATAAATAGAAATATTTATATTACTTTCTAGAATGCCAAAAAAATGTAGCGAGTGTATCATTTTTTTTGATAATAACTAACTGCCCTGCTGCAAGTGAATGGGGTGCAAAAAGGTGCCACTCCCCCAACCTAGTTAACTGACAAGATTCCACAAAAAGCCCTGAATTTTCTTCCAAGAAAGAATTCAAGGATCAAACAAATGTGCTTGCTAATTGGCTGTTTTGGGCATCATGTTTTAGCTTGATCATTTGCCTGTAAACCTTGAAGCTAGAGAGTTTAACTGGCTCGGGAAAAACGTACAAAACTCCTTGCTGATTAGTCAATGTGCAATGTTTTTTCAGTCAACCAGGCTTCACCTCTTGGACGATATAAATCGCACTTTCGCCTTTGATATAACCCATCACATTCGATACAGAGTACTTCACCGAAATAATGATCAACATATGAACATGGTCCGGCATCAGGTGGCCTGCTTCTATCACACTCTCTTTATGACGCGCCAGTTCATGAAATACTTCGCCCAATAAACGTCTAATCTGAACACATATACGCTTCTGGCGATATTTGGGAATAAACACCAAATGATACTGGCATTCCCACACGGTATGGGATAGCTTGCGGTATGTCATTTTGCCTCCTTTGAATTTCATCGAAGGAGACTTTTCTACCGCGGTATAGGTCAAACCTGGCGAGCCCTGCGCTCAAATCGCAGACTTAGAAATGATAGTAAGGGCCAATCAAGGTGATCGTCATCCTTCTAAAAAGCCCCAGACTGAGCTAGGTTATGATGTGATCGCAGTTAGTTTACTATCACTGATATCGTCATAAAAAATGGCTACACGCCAACACGAAAAAGGATCTAATGACTTCTCTCCTGCCTTGGTCTATAGCGTTGTTGCATTATGTGAAATGCTAATTCTATGACTCCGATTACGTGTCATTCCTGTGGGCGCGAGAATTCTCCAGATTCCCGATTTTGCCAATACTGTGGGACATCGATCTTACGCTCTCAGCCTGGGGCTGAGGCAACAGCCTCTTCATTCCCCAACTCAGCAGTCACCTCTGCTGCTGAATCAGCTGCTGGCAATCTCAATTCATCTTTATCACCGGGAACTCGGCTGCGCGATCGCTACATTGTCCAGCAACAACTCGGTCAAGGTGGGTTTGGTCGAACATACCGGGCGGAAGATACGGGACGCTTCAATGAGATTATTGTCCTCAAGGAATTAACGCCATCGGTACAGGGAACCTATGCCCTTAAAAAGGCCGAAGAACTCTTTCAGCGAGAAGCTGCGACACTTCATCGCTTGGAACATCCCCAAATTCCCAGATTTTGGGAGATCTTTACCGATCAGAAGCGACTCTTTCTGGTCCAAGACTTTGCGGCGGGCTCCACCTATCAGCAGCTTTTAGAGGGGCGCCAACAACAGGGGCAAGTCTTCAGCGAAAGTGAAATCACACAACTCTTTCGCGATCTATTGCCTGTCCTCAGTTATCTCCATGGCCAGGGCGTTATCCATCGCGATATCTCACCCGACAACATTATCTTGCGTAGTAAAGATGGCCTTCCTGTCCTAATTGATATGGGGGGCGTTAAACAGGTGGCGATCGATGTGGCCACAGAGGTGGTGAGCGGACGGAGCTCTGCAGAGGCACTGTCAGGTGGAACCCGCTTGGGCAAAATTGGTTATGCACCTGATGAGCAAATGCGATTGGGATTGGTGGCTCCCCACAGCGATTTATATGCCTTAGCGGTGACTGCCTTAGTCTTAATGACAGGGCAACCGCCACAACAGCTCCAAGATCCTCAATCCTTAGAATGGCTGTGGCAACGAGCGCTCTACTTAAGCGATAACTTCGCCACAGTCCTCAATAAAATGTTGGCTCCACGCCCTGTGGATCGCTATCAGGCGGCAGCAGAGATTTTACAAGCTCTCAACACCCAGATTGAGCCACCCCCGACCAAAATTATGCCGCCGCCGCCCGTCGCGTCAGGTGTGCCCCCCACAATGCCGCCCGCCTCACCGTCTACTCAGCCCGCCGTCCCGCCGCCGCCAACACCATTTTCTTCACCGCCTGCCCAGCAGTTTGCCGCGATTGACGATTCGCGCAAGAGTAATGTGACGCTATGGTCGATTGCAGGAGGACTTTCCGTTGCCATTATTGGCGCTATCGTCTTTTTTAGTTTTGGCAACAATAACAACAGCATTGATCCCAGCGTTTCAACGTTAGAGTCGGAGTCACCGACGCCATCCGCCTCGCCTCGCCCCTCTCCTCTTTCTAGTCCTAGCCCTTCACCCAGCCCTTCACCCTTTACGGGGCGCCGGCGATTCAAATCTGTCGAGATTGAGAATCTAGAAACATACACCCATCAATCGAATGTGTTTTCTTTGTTGGTTCCCGATGGTTGGAAAAGTAAGGATAACAGCAAGCCTGGGGAGGTCATTGTTCTATGGACGGATCCCACTGGCAATGGCGGGCTGGTTGCAGACGTTTTTGATGTGAATAACAATCCCAACCAGGATGAACTGACCAAACTCCTCCAGGATTTTCTCAAGAAATCCTTTGCCAAGGAACCTGATTTCTTTCTTCGGGAGCCTAAACCACAGAAGGACGGCAGTGTGTTACTTATTTGGGGATATACCGCTCAGTCAAAAACATCAAGTAATATCAACGCCAAACTGCTGGGCAATAGCTTTATTGAACGGCAAGGCAAGCGAGTCGCCATTTTGAGTTTTATTGTCCCTGATGAGCAATTCAAGGAACTCGAAAAACCCCTGAACCGCATTATCAATAACTACAAAATCGACCCAACAATCAAAATCCCTTAACCCCGTTCAAGCTCCCATGCAGCATCGAAAAACCTTGACAGAGCCAGAAGCCAAGATATGGATCCAACACTAGCAATCGGCATAGCTCTCTCAGGGGAATGTGAGCTTTCTAATGGACATTTCTCCCATGGCTTGATCTTGACTGAAACATCGAGCCAAGCCATTGGGGAAATGTCATAGAATGAGTAGAATTGCCCCTTACACAATTTCATGAACATTCAGGGATTTATTCAGTTAAGTTGTGGCCGTTGGTTTACGCAGCGCACCTGCCACCCGTTGGGGGGGATGACCTCAGAAGCACAGGCTGCCCAACTGGAGATCAGCAGCTTGAAGGAAGATGAGCTAGAGGTGGTTAATCTGTGCAAAACGGCTGGGTTCGATCCCAAATTGGCGTTATGTGCTGCGCGCCTATCTTGGCAAAGCCAAGGCTTTTCGTCCCAACCCCAAGAGAATGGAACACTTTTAATGGTGCCGATGGCCTCCAATGCATCTGAACAGCAGGGGCAGTTATTGCAGCAAGGTGCAGATGGAGCAGTGCGTCAGCTCAATTTCCATATTGATGCGGATCAGCGGTTAATCTTAACGGGTGTCCACGATCAAAGGGTTTTGGAAGAACAGATTTGGTTCGCGAGTCCCAATCTCCGCCTCCGCATCAGTATACTCAAACAGGTGGGGCAACTGGTCCAGGCCACTTGGTATTCTGAGGTGCGTATGGGGGAAGTTGCCACACCCGCCTCCGATAAAAGAGTCACTTCAGTGTCTACGCCTTAAATGAAGTCATGGGTGATACACGGCTTAAGTTGAATATTCAGATTAATTCTTTAGAAAATAGGACAGAAAGATGGGGTTACCCATTGTTGCCATTGTTGGTCGCCCCAACGTCGGGAAGTCAACGCTAGTCAATCGGCTGACGGGAATGATGGATGCCATTGTCCATGATTCACCGGGGGTCACACGCGATCGCACGTATCGTCAAGCTCTCTGGAATGGTCGAGACTTTTCTCTGGTGGATACGGGCGGACTCGTATTTGACGATCAGACGGAATTTCTGCCATTTATTCGTCAACAAGTCATGATTGCCTTGGCAGAAGCCACTGTTGTGGTGATGGTGGTGGATGGGCAAGCGGGGCCAACACCCGCAGACCATGAAATTGCCCATTGGCTCCGACAGCAAGATACCCCCGTTCTGCTTGCCGTCAACAAGTGCGAATCGCCCGAACAAGGGATCACGCAAGCGGCTCAGTTCTGGGAATTAGCCTTGGATGAACCCATTCCGGTGTCTGGTATTCACGGCAATGGCACAGGAGAGCTGCTCGATCTCGTGGTTGAGCATTTCTCAGAGACACCGGAGACGCCCGATGAACCAGAAATTAAAGTCGCCCTGGTGGGACGGCCAAACGTCGGCAAATCTAGTTTACTCAATGCCTTTGTGGGGGAGACTCGCTCGATTGTCAGTCCGATCTCAGGAACCACTCGTGATGCCATTGATATGGTCGTCCGTCAAGGCGGGCAAACCTATCGATTTATTGATACTGCGGGAATTCGACGCAAAAAAAATGTGTCCTATGGGCCTGAGTTTTTTGGGATTAATCGGGCTTTTAAAGCGATACGGCGATCGCAAGTCGTATTGTTTGTCATTGATGCCCTTGATGGTGTCACTGAGCAGGACCAAAAGCTCGCGGGACGGATTATTGATGATGGCCGAGCCTGCGTTGTCGTGGTGAACAAATGGGATGCCGTTACGAAAGACACCTACACCATTAACGAGTTTAGTAAGCAAATCCGATCTCGCCTTAATTTTATGGATTGGGCCGAAATGATTTTTGTCAGTGCCCTCAGCGGACAGCGGGTCGGGAAAATTCTGGGGTTAGTGGATACCGCAGCTCAGCAGTTTCAGCAGCGAGTCACCACTTCGGTGATTAACGAAGTTTTGGAAGAAGCCGTCAGTTGGCATACACCGCCCACCACTCGCCAAGGGCGACAAGGCAAGATTTACTACGGCACACAGGTCAGTAGTCAGCCCCCTACTATTGCCCTATTTGTCAATAATCCTGACCACTTCAAAGACAACTATCGCCGTTATATCGAACGGCAATTCCGAGAAAATCTGGATTTTACGGGTACGCCGATTCGGTTGCTCTGGCGGGGCAAGAAATTACGAGATGTCGAACGAAATACTGCAAATCGGGCGACTCGGGCTTAAGAAATGGTTTTTAGACCGCCCCTCTGCTTGGCAGGAGATCGTGTTTTGGGGCTGCAGAAAAGGGTCGAAGATCACCAAAATTGACGTTTGACACGGGTCAAGGGACCGTCTCCTAAGGTAACATTCTTTAAAGTTTCCTCTAGTTTTTGTAGAACTGGGAAATGCGCTGCTGTAAACTAAGACACGTTATAGGATCCTCGACTATACAGTTGTCTTTGAAAAGCACCCGGCGGTAACAGACGCCTGTTAACGTCATTTATTTTTTGGAGCTCTTAATTCAATGTCTCACACAGTCAAAATTTATGACACTTGCATCGGATGCACCCAGTGTGTCCGCGCCTGCCCGTTGGATGTCCTTGAGATGGTTCCCTGGGATGGATGTAAGGCTGGTCAAATTGCCTCATCTCCCCGCACAGAAGATTGCGTTGGTTGTAAGCGTTGCGAAACCGCTTGCCCCACTGACTTCTTGAGCATCCGGGTTTATCTAGGTGCAGAAACGTCGCGCAGCATGGGCTTGGCTTACTAAGCATTTGCGCTAATATCGTAAATCTTGAGTCATTTTTGCTGTGTTGCATTCAGAAAGAGGGAGCCGATGCTTCCTCTTTTTATTGTTTGATTGACAATTGACGCTATGAGCCAATCAAAGACCATTTGGGTCAATGAGCAGTTGGATCCAGCTGGGTTAGTTTATGCCTGTATTGCCTGTTGTGATGCCCAACATGCCCAAGACTGTCATACCTCTTTTCAAGACAACCTCACCGAGCACCAAAAGGAAGCAGGATGGGTGGCCCGTTTAAGAACCGTCGAGTCCTGGGATGATGTTCCCGCTTGCGCCCTTAAACTCAGCTAAGATGTCTGCAGTATTGGGTCGCACATAGGCAATCAGCATGGAAAACGGTCGCAACCGCGAAGACAGCGCTACCAAAATTTCCCGAACGCAGGCGGCTGAATTAGACAAGGGTCGCTCAGCACCGATGGCGCAGATACTCACGCCCAAGACCCACCCCACACCGGTTGACTCTGCTCCAGCGTGGTCAGTGGAAGAGAGCGAAAAACTCTATCGTATTCATGGCTGGGGAGAACCTTATTTCTCTGTCAATGCCGCTGGTCATGTAACGGTATCGCCCAAAGGGGATCGAGGCGGGTCTTTAGACCTCTACGAATTAGTCCAGTCCCTCCAGCAGCGGAATATCCATGCCCCGCTTTTGATCCGGTTTTCAGATATTTTGGCAGATCGAATTGAGCGGTTAAATGCCTGTTTCGCCAAAGCGATCGCACGCTACAGCTATCCCGGACGTTACCGAGGCGTGTTTCCCGTCAAGTGCAATCAACAGCGGCATCTCGTCGAAGACTTGGTGCGCTTTGGCCAACCTCATCAATTTGGTCTAGAAGCAGGCTCTAAGCCAGAACTCCTGATTGCGATTGCCTCACTCAAGACCTCAGGTGCATTGCTGATTTGCAATGGCTATAAGGATTTAGAGTATGTTGAGACCGCCATGCTGGCCCAGCGATTAGGCCATCAAGCGATCATTGTTATTGAGCAGTTAGAAGAAGTGGAGCTGGTGATTGAGGCGAGTCGTCGGCTTCAGATTCAGCCCATTTTAGGGATGCGGGCCAAACTGAGCGCTAAAGGGATTGGCCGCTGGGGCAGTAGTGCAGGCGATCGGGCTAAATTTGGTCTCACCATTCCTGAAGTGGTCGCAGCTGTTGAGAACTTGCGTCAGGCTGACCTGCTGAACTCGCTGCAACTGCTTCATTTTCATATTGGCTCTCAGATCTCAGCCATCAGTGTAATTAAAGATGCCCTGCGAGAAGCCAGTCAAATCTATGTGGAGCTGGCCCGCCTGGGAGCCAATATGAACTTCCTGGATGTCGGCGGTGGACTAGGAGTCGATTACGACGGGTCGAAAAGCAACTCGGCAGCCTCCAAAAACTACAATATGCAGAACTACGCCAACGATGTGGTAGCTGAGGTCAAAGAAGCCTGCGCTGAAGCAGATCTTCCCGTGCCGACGTTGGTGAGTGAAAGTGGACGAGCAATTGCCTCTCACCAGTCCGTGCTAATTATGAATGTGCTGGGCAGTAGCGAAACCCTAGACCTAACGCCAGAACCCGCCCAAGCAGAGGAACATCTGATTATTCGAAATCTTTGGGAAACCTATCAGACCATCGGCGCTGATAACTATCAGGAAACCTATCATGATGCTCTGCAGTTCAAAGAAGAAGCCGTCAGTCTGTTTGGTTTTGGCTATCTGAGTTTGCAGGAGCGGGCTCGGGTAGAGCGATTATGCGGGGCCTGCTGTCAGAAAATCCTTGCGATCGCACGTCAAGACGATAATGTGGCCGTCGATCTAGACGATCTGGAACGGCGGATGGCGTCGCTATATTACACGAATCTCTCGGTTTTTCAATCTGCCCCCGATACTTGGGCCATTGATCAGTTGTTTCCGATCATGCCCATTCACCGCTTGCAAGAAGAGCCCAGCCAACGGGGAACCCTCGTCGATCTCACCTGCGATAGCGATGGCAAAATCGATCAATTTATCCACTCGCGTGAGACCAAGCCCATCTTAGAACTACATTCCTTAAAACCCAATGAGCCCTATTACTTAGGGATGTTTCTGAATGGGGCGTATCAGGAGGTTATGGGCAATCTCCATAATTTATTTGGAGATACTAACGTCGTCCATATTGATCTCACCCCCATGGGCTATCACATTGCCCACGTAGTTAAAGGGGATACGATCACCGAGGTCTTGGAATATGTCCAGTATGATGCCGATGACCTGATTGAGGAGATTCGCAAGCAGTCTGAAGTGGCTTTGCAAGAGCAGCACATTACCTTACCGGAAGCACAACTCCTCCTCAAAAATTACGAGCGGAGTCTTCGAAGTTATACCTACCTCAACTCTTGATCGAAAGATTGAGGCAGCCCATTGAATCGCCCACTACTTCCAAGCCCAGCCTCCCAAAATCAAGATAATAAGGATACCAAACAGCAAAGTATCCACCAGTAGCTTGCGGATATGAGGACGAAATCGAAGCTACTTGCGGATGATTCCCCTGACGCTTGCCCACCATATTGATGAATTATCAAGACCATCTGTTAGGGACTATGCAGGATGATCACGGTTCAACAGTTGCTCAATTGTACTTGAGGTCCATGGAATTGCTCTGGAATCTCCATACCTACGGGAAGAGAACGACATCAAATAATCCGGAGCGATGTTCTCCCTTCAAAGATCTCAATAGCTTTCAATAACATAATAACTGGCTACAAAATCTAATAATTGCAGGCTCAATAAATAGTAACAGGCAGTGACTTTCAGGTCATTCCACAAAATCCAAAAGAGCGAGTAACAAGGAGCCCAATAGTATTGGTTAGTCTATGAAACTGATGTCAACTCTTTGATTTTCCTATTCGGATTCATCAGGTTCAAATACATTAACCGTTGAAAAATATATTCATAGTTAGGTCTATATAAATCTGTATATATAAATTGGCTATCACTCATGGACGTTATATCCTTGTAGTCAGGCTTACGATCTTTATAAAGAATGATAACTATAGATTTGGACTCACTATCGCGGTAGCTTTCAATTAGCTTTGGAAGCATTCTCTGCTGACTTGATGTTATTACAATATCAGCATCCAGAGTTGAGCGGATTAACTGAGATAAGTGTTTAGATGATTCACCAATAAAACATTTATTATTATTTACATTCTGGATTTCTTTGAAGTGAACTTTAGTATATATGCTTTTGATTTTTTTTAAAGATTTAATTTGAGCATGATTAAAATTGAATGTATCTATGTTTTTTTCTAATCGCATAAATGCTCTATGATATCCATCTGAAAATGTTAATATTGAGTAAGCATCATCATCAAAGTAACTAATTAGTCCTTTTATAAAGTTCAAATAGTCAGGTGGATAAAAAATATTTTTTGTGTCAATATGCTCAATATCTTCAACTTCTTTATATTCCTTCATTTTCTTTAATGAATGCATAGGAATATATGTTTGCCAAGGAGTTTTAATTACAGTTGTATCTCCTTGTCTAACATGAAGTAATATCTTTAACTTTTTATCTAAAAATAATGAGCCTTCGTAAGGTTTTTTTGACTTACGACAAAAAATCTCACGAAGGCTCAGAGAATCTTGAAAATCATGGATAGTTGAATGAATCAAAGCAAATAGTTTATACCGTTTTCCTTCCAACTTAAATTCAACTAAGACATTCTGAAAATCTAGTTTAATTTTGCTTTCAATATAGTCAATTATATATTTTTGTAGTTTTCCAAAAGAGTCTATATCATTTAGCAGCAGTGTATCGTCACCGATAACAACATCTATAACTTGCAATTCTTTCTTTAGCGAGAATATATCATCTGAGTTAAAGCCTTGATTAAATCCTAGAAAATCGTAAACATCAAAATCGTATGCTCTTCGCATCCATGAGTAACGTTCTCTTAGGGGTGGGATTTTACTTGCAATCTTATCAATCTTGCCAAGAATATTTTCAAGAAAAGATGAGTCAATAGATTTGCTACTACGAGTAGATACAAAAGGAGTATGATAATATTTATACCCCAATGATAACCCCAGCTTGTAATAGGCGCTAAACTGCATTAACTGATCAGTGAAGCCTACGTAATTAAGCGGAATAATAGTAAAATAAATCATATATCAAAATACAAACTTTAATTTAATAGTATTTTTTGTCGCTTGCTCTCTCATAGAGATTCAGAAAATATAATAATGAATAGACTATAAAAATAGAATAATCGCAGAGGAGATTCTAGCCTCAAGTTAGGCTGTCAATAATGGAGAACATCAGTTTTTCTCCATTAAAATCACTTGCCAATGAAAAAAAATTTTCTGAGAAACGTATCAATAATAACTTCGCGCTCAACGTAAATTTGTTGAAGTAATAAAGACGCTAACAAGAATATAAAAAAAATGCAATTAATTGGCGCTCAGATAATTTTAAGGGCAATATTCTTACTGATTAATTAACCTAGTACTTCGCTCGACTTTATCCATTCGCGTCCAGAGTCAGTATGCATCAGAACTAGGAGCTAGATCGCAAGAGCGTTAGCCGGAAATCCCAAGCTGATTCTGGCAGATGAACCCACGGCTGCCCTGGACTCTCAGCGAGGCCATACGATCATGGAACTGTTGCGAAAATTAGCCAAGGAAGAAGGCTGCACGGTCCTCATGGTCACCCATGACCCCCGAATTATGGATATCGCCGATCGGGTGGTTTATGTAGAAGATGGACTGATCACACCTAAGTCTGCCAATCTTTCTTTTGCGCATGAGTCTTAGTGATGGAACTGGTCTTCTTTGGGTGAGCCAATGTCAAAAAAGATAACGGCTCGGACGTCAGCTGTGGCAAGAGTCTTTGAGTCAATACCAGAGTGTTGAAGCCACGAGCGGCTAGCCCTGGTTAGACCTTCCCTCATCTATCGCATTCGCACACAATCACAGCAATTCAATTGTGACGATACCTCCCTCAACATTATCGACCTGCAATCGATATCCGCGAAGTAATGCCAATCCTAGCAGGGGCTCCGTCTCTGATTCGGCAATATCGATCGAGCGATACTGACCATCCCAGATGATGGTTCCAGTGTAAAAGTCAAACAGAGTTTTGCTGCCATCACCCAAGGTCGCTATGCTGGAGGTTCTCCAAGGTAATCCCAGACGAACGATAATTTCAGAAGGCAAAGATAGGAATCCATCAAATCCGGTATCAATGACAGTGTTGATGAACTCTCGTTGCCTATTCAAGTTGCCAACCGCTAGGGGAAGCGTTAATTCATAGCGAAAATTGACAACTCCATGAATCATTAATCCTTTTTCAGACTCCTCGCTCCAAAATGATAGACCGCATTGTGTCCAATCCGAAGGGTCCAGGGCTGAGCATCGGGTTGACGTTCAAAGAGCCGATCGGTTGCCTCCATGAGCGTTTCACCAACTTCAAACTCTCCGGTCTCAATATCGATCGCCACGATTTTGCCCTCATTTTCTGCTTCGACTTGTTGCCGAATGCCAGACTCGTAAAGTTCTTGCCCTCGTCTGGCTAACTCTTCCTTGCTGTGGCGTCGTTGGCGAACGGCCATGAGTCTAACCTCACTTGGGGATTACCATTTCTATTTTATCTTGGAGAGATGGGCATTAAAGGCGCAAGAGCGTTAGCCGGAAATCCCAAATTAATTCTGGCAGATGAACCCACCGCTGCCCTGGACTCTCAACGGGGCCATACGATCATGGAACTGCTGCGAAAATTAGCCAAGGAAGAAGGCTGTACGGTCCTTATGGTCACCCATGACCCACGGATTATGGATATCGCTGAACGAGTGGTCTATGTAGAAGATGGACTGATCACACCGAAACCTGCCAATCCTTCTTTTGTCCATGAGCCTTAGCGATGGCTTTTATCTTTGTTAGATTAGCCAATATGAAAAAAATAGCACCACGTATCACCGGGTTACCACCAGCGATGCTCAATTTTAAAAAACGGCACCATCGGCAACTCCAAAGCATGTGGTTGTTGGGTTTCGGCTAGAGGATTCTATTCTGTGAGATGTTCCCACGTACTGATGATGTCATCAACATCCGAATCAGCTTCAACAACGACTGCTGGGTAGCCAGTGTCAGGGACAATAGCGATCGGTCCACATTGCTGAGCAATACGGTGCACGACTTTAATGATGAGTTCAGGCCACCCTTTTTGCGAAATAGTATTCGCAAGGTTCATCGAGCGAGGTGTATTTCAGGACGTTGACCATCGTTCAAGGTCCGTCTTCTGGTGAATTTGGACCATTAATCTGTGCCTGCCAAACTTCTTTGCTGATATTGAACGACACACTTTGATCGGTCAGTGTTTCAAGAGCCATCTGGAGCTGATTCGGCGTAGGTGGGAAACCATTGGCTTTTGGTACGGAATGCCCTTCTTTGGCAAGCCATTCGCGTACTTCGCCAGCCACGAGAAATGCGAAATAGAGAACGCCCATCGCCGTTTTGCAGATTGTAGTGTGCAGGAAAGTGCTGAACTTTATCGCATAACGTCTACGATCACCAAGCTATTGGAGTAATCTGTGCTTTAATACACGCACTGTCGGCAGCTTCGCGTGCATCGTTTTGTTATGCCACAATCCAAGTGTAGGGAACCATTAGGATTTGTGTATGTCCCATGGCTCCAGCAAGTCTATAAATATCGTAAAGGATGCGGCGACAAAGTAAAAATCTGAAAGCGCATCATGTTTTTTGGGCAACTCGCCATTCCTACGACGCGCCAAGTAGTCCTCAATTTCGGGTGAAAGTGCTGAAAATCGCTGAGCAAACATTTCATCTGGCCATGCCGAACGGTTGTCACAATCCTAGAAGTAAATCTGCCCACGCGAAACACCAATCTTGGGATTGTCCTCGGCAATGATGAAGGTTTGGCATCCAAACGCACCGCCAGCGATTGGAATAGCGACGGGTGCTCCGTCAGCGAGATCACATTGCCATTGAATATCACATGATTGGTATTTGTCAGTAATGAATTCGTAAAACGATTCAACAGTGGCATTGGGGCCAAACGGAGTGGGCTCGTCGATTGGTGCTAATGCTTTTATTCTCAAACCGCCAAATTGTGTTAGGAAGTCGCGATAATCTGAGGGCAGTGTCGCTCCGGCGTGGGTCTCGAACTCAGAGATTCTCGATTCCGTGGCATCCTCACGTGTTGGAATCAGTTCACAACCGAGTGCTTGCATTTTCGATTCCCACTGTGTCATGAGTTCCCTGTAGAGTGGCATAACGTCCGCAATCACCAGGCCACGACAAGTGATTTGTGAAAACGACCGGATTCGTAGCTCCGGTACATTGCATTATTATCCCGCGATTGCTGTCTTGCGGTTAAATGCAAAGTGGTACATTCCGCGCACGGTCTGTTTGTGAGCAAGCGCCAGCCCGCTTGACTCGGCGAATGCAACGACAGTGTCTGGATGCAACCGTAGTTTTGGGTATGCGCTGACTGATGTTTGCCAAGCAGAGTCATTGAGTGAGTGGATAATGTCATGCACGATGACCACGTCGGACTGATATTCGAGAAAGCAAGTATGGATACGTCGGTCATCAGACCGCACTGGAATAAATCGTTCCGAGCCAATTAATTCATGTGAGTAGTCACGGAATGAAAGAGTCAGCAAGCCAGTGTGGGAAAGCATACGGGCTGAGTCACGAATTAGCGTCTTGACGGCCTCAACTGACGGAAGATGTGTAAGGGTATCACCCATGCAAACAATCAACGCTGCAGCGTCAGAACCGAGGTGATTCGTGAAGTCGATCAGGTCCGCAGCAATCGCCTTGATCGACAGTTCACCGATTTTGGTCTCCAATTCGTCCAAGAGGTGCCGCGAAGTATCGAGAGCGAGCACACTATATCCTCGACGAGCAAGTGGAATTGAGTGGACACCGTGGCCACAACCGAGATCAACGGCGATAAGCCCATTGCCACTTGGAAGTGCAATGTCAGAGTAGAAGCTATCGGCATCGGAACTGGCGGCATCGAAGTCTCCGACCATCCACGAGTAGATGGGGGCAAGATGGTTTGCGTAGTGTTCCGTGACGGAAGATTTCATTTCGGTTAACGGGATAACTACTAATTATATGGATGGTATCTGATAACTCTAGCTGTAGGGGTATTATCCGCCAACTATCGTATAACCCACATTCAGCAGGTGTAAAAGCAATTTTCTGAATAAATCCCAAAACCTCTACTCTGAAAAGGTTTCAAGATATTCGGGCCTGACGCAAAACACCACAGCATTTCTCAATAGTAGAGCCCTGTTAACAATGTCATCATTGCTGATTGCTGTAACCCTTGCCATTTCGTGAATATTATTTTGAGTCGAGCCTGACCTGCTGAATGTGGGGTATAAATCCGAGATTAGAGCATTATCAAGTCGACGCTGGATAACTCCGATTCTAAGGGTATTATCTTGTGGTCGACCCTGTTTAGAAGACCCAGGTTGAAAATCTCAAGATAGAAAATCCCTATACGATAAAGTGTCTGCGTCGAAAGGGGTTTTGTTCTCTTTGCTAATGCCTGTAAGGTAAGACATTAATCTTCTCTACCCTATCCGAAGGGGCAAAGAGCCTGGGCTATGGCCAAATTAAATGTTTTTGTAACTGGAGCAACTGGATTTGTCGGCGCGAATCTAGTTCGTTTACTGTTGTCGGAAGGTCATAAAGTCCGAGCATTAGTCAGACCCCAAAGCGATCTGACTAATATAGCTGGGTTAGATGTGGAGCCAGTGATTGGACAGCTCACAGATGATGACTTGGGTCAAAAATTACAAGGGTGTCAGGCACTCTTTCATGTAGCAGCCCATTACAGCCTCTGGCGGGCGGACCGCGATCAGCTCTGGCAGAGCAATGTAGAGGGCACGCGCAATCTCCTGCAAGCAGCCCGAGACGCAGGCATTGAACGCACCGTTTACACCAGCTCAGTAGCCGCCATAGGCGTTAAAGCAGGGAAGAGTGCCGATGAAACCTATCAGAGTCCGGTGGAGAAGCTGATCGGTGACTATAAAAAGTCGAAATATTGGGCAGAGCAAGAAGCCCACAAAGCTGTCCAACTGGGCCAGGATATTGTGATTGTCAATCCCAGCACCCCCATTGGCCCTTGGGATATTAAACCCACCCCCACAGGCGATATGATTTTGCGGTTTCTGCGGCGGCAGATGCCCTTTTATTTAAATACGGGTTTGAACCTTATCCATGTGCAAGATGTGGTTCGCGGCCATCTGCTAGCTCTAGAAAAGGGAAAAACGGGAGAGCGCTATATTCTGGGTCATCAGAATATGACCCTAAAAGAAATGCTGGATGTGCTGGCTGAATTAACGGGGTTGTCCGCTCCCAAAGGCGAGATTCCTGCTTGGATTCCCCTGACCACCGCCTGGATTGATGAAGTGGTTCTGGCGGCGATGGGTAAAACTCCCTCTGTGCCCCTTGCTGGCGTACAAATGGCGAAGCAAATGATGTTTTACAATCCTGCCAAAGCCATTCGAGAGCTAGGACTGCCCCAGACTCCAGTCCGCCAGGCACTGCAAGAAGCAGTGAAGTGGTTTGTCAGCCATGACTATATTCCTCAGAAATGATACAGTCTGCTATGTTTTGAGTCTGAATCCTACAAAATGCATAAGGCGGCGCTAAATTAACGATAGAGTAGTAGGCTTCCTCTTTCGTTGAGACTCGTAAACTCTACTCCCTGAGAATAGAAATGGTTTGTTGCCTGAATCCTGACTGCAAAAAGCCAATTAATCCTGATTCCCACAAATTTTGCCAGCAATGTGGGACCCCTATAGTTGCATTACTACGCGATCGCTTCAAGGTGATTAAGCCCCTGGGGCGAGGTGGGTTTGGCAATACCTACTTAGCCGAAGATGCGGATCGCTTAAATGAGCGATGTGTGGTGAAGAAGCTGACCTATCAGGCAAAAGAGGCTTGGGAGCAGCAGAAAGCCATCGATATGTTTGCCAGTGAAGCCCAGCAGCTCAAACAGTTGGGAAGTCATCCTCAAATTCCGAAGTTGACGGCTTATTTTCAAGAGGGTCAGAGTTTATATCTAGTCCAGCAGTATGTGGATGGTCTCAATCTTATTGAACTGCTAGAAAAAAATGGCGCGTTTAATGAAGCCCAAATTCGACAGGTGCTTCTGGATGTTTTACCTGTTTTGCAAAGTCTGCATGACCAGGGTGTGATCCATCGTGACTTAAAACCAGACAACATTATGCGACGACAGGATGGTCAGCATGTGTTGATCGATTTTGGCGTGGCTAAGCTTTTGAAACAAACGGCAATGGCCCATGCGGGAGTCGGAACCATTGTCGGATCTCCAGGCTATGCTTCCCCGGAGCAAATCCAAAGAGGCCGAGCAACCCCCGTGGGGGATTTATATGGGTTGGGGTCTAGCTGTTTTCATCTATTGAGCCATGTTTCGCCGTATCACCTGTCTTTAGAATTTAACTACCTATGGAGCCAAAATTGGCAGCAATATATTTCCCACTCCTTAAGCCCAGAATTGTGCGCCATTCTGGATAAGCTGCTGCAGATTGAGCCTGTTCACCGTTACCAGTCGGCGAACGATGTATTGCAAGATCTAAGGGATGCCCCAGCGCTCCCCCAGCAGAAAGCGTTCGTTCAGTCCACTCAACCCCAAATATCTTGGTGGTCTCAGGTTCCTCGCAAAGTCTGGGTCGGGACTGCGATCGCAACCCTTGGCATTGCCAGCCTAGTCGGGGTGGGGATGTTAGTGTCAACCCGAGGGGACAATACAGCTACTATCTCTCCTGATCAACAAGCAGAAGCCCTATTACGTCAAGGTTATGCTAAATACCGTAAAGGAGATTATCAGGGCGCTATTGCTGACTATAACGAATCCATTCGCCTAAATTCGGATAGTGCAGACGCTTTTAATGAGCGCGGGCTCGCAAAATATAGTCTAGGAGACTATGATGCCGCTCTGACAGACTATAACCATTCCTTGGACCTAGACGATCAGCAGGCCGATGCCTATGGCAACCGGGGGTTAGCGAAACATGCGCTGCGAGATTACCGAGCGGCCATTGAGGACTACGATCAAGCCCTTCGCCTCAATCCTCAGTACGCCTATGTTTACGGCAATCGAGGGCTATCCAAATATAACCTCAAGGATTTGGGCGGTGCGATCGCAGATTTTGACCAGGCCCTCCGTCTCAACTCTAACCTTGCAGATGTTCTACGGAACCGGGGTCGAGCCCAATATGATTCAGGTCACTATCAAGCGGCTCTAGAGGATTATGATGCAGCCCTTAGGATTGATGCCGATAACGCCACAGCCTATAATGGCCGCGCCCATACGAAGGGTAAATTAGGCGATCGGCAGGGGCAACTGGACGATTTGGACAAAGCACTTGAACTGGATCCTAAGCTCGTGGATGCCTATAACAGTCGGGGCTTAGCGAAATATCAGCGCAAAGACTATCCAGGAGCCTTACAGGATTACGATTCAGCCCTGCGCCTAGATCCAAAATATGCGGTGGCCTATTACAATCGTGGCTTTGTGAAAGAAGTCCAGAATGAGATTGACGCAGCCAGAGCCGATTTCCAAAGGGCTGCCGATCTCTATCAACAGAAGGGAGATCAGCGGCAGCAAGATGCGCTGCGGGAGTTAAGACGGCTCCAATCTGCCGATGCCAAACAAGTGGGCAATTGATGGTAAGCTTTCTATCTGCAAGGCATATCCTTTCCTTTGAGTTTGTTATTGCAGCTCTCATCTAATCACCGTTATTTCAGCTGAGATAACCCAATATGCCTGCCACACGTTTATAAAATAGGGACAGAACGATGAGGCCAGCCAAGATTGCATTGCCTTATTTTGATCTTTTGATTGAGAAAATTAACTCAGGAGATATCAACGCTCAACAAGCATTTGGTCGGCATGTCCACTGGGGGTATTGGCCCCAACCCGACCAAGCAGATGGTTCTCTTGCCGATTTTGCGATCGCCACAGAGCAGCTTTCCCAACGGGTGTATACCGCAGCTGGAATCAAAGAGAATGATCGGGTGCTGGATGCTGGATGTGGTTTTGGAGGCACAATTGCGAGCTTAAACGAAACCTTCCAAAATCTCCACTTGACGGGCCTGAATATTGATCCTCGCCAGCTTGCTCGGGCGAGACAGGAGGTCATGCCGCTTGCCAACAACCAAATCGAGTTTGTGGAAGGCGATGCCTGCAAGATGCCATTTGCCGACGCTTCTATGGATGTGGTGTTGGCCGTTGAGTGCATTTTTCATTTTCCGAGTCGAGTCGAGTTTTTCCGAGAAGCGCATCGGGTTCTACGACCGGGTGGGCGTCTAGGCATCTGTGATTTTGTGCCTTTGACATTGTTCCGAACCTTTCATCAATTCCTCAGCTTTTTGCGATCTCCTCTAGATCAGGGATTTTATGGGCGAGTGGATTTCTTAACCACTTTGTCAGACTATCGGGCCATCGCTCAAGAGACTGGATTCGTCCTCTCAGCCGAGGAAGATATCACCCGACAAACGTTACCCACCTATCCTGTGGTTCGCCACCTGTTTGGACAAGTGGCCGATCCAGAGGCCGTTCAGACGACTGCCTCTGTCGAAAAAGTCAGTCAACTGGGGTTGCTGCGCTATCGGATTCTCAGTTTTACCTTGGCAGATTAGCCACGGGAGGCCACAGGCATATTCCCTGCTTGAGCGGTCCTAGACGTTTGCTCTCCGAAGGTCTTTATCCGATACTAAGGATGCTTTGACAACCGTTTGTGGCCCTTCATACCTGTAAGATTGCTGCTCTATGACCTGTTGTCTTAATCCTGAGTGCCATAAACCGCTCAATCCAGACACCCACAAGTTTTGTCAGCAGTGTGGTAAGCCGCTGGTGCCGTTCTTACATAAACATTACAAAATTCTGCAACCGCTGGGAGCTGGACGGTGGGGCAAAACATATCTGGCCATGGATACCGATCAGCTGGATACCCACTGCATTGTCAAGCAATTGGCTTTGAAAACCTTGGGCGCTAATTCCCAGGCCGTACAACTCTTTCAGACTGAAGCGAGGCAGCTGCAAACCCTAGGTCACCATCCCCAAATTCCGGATTTACTCGCTTACTTTCAGGAAGGTGAGTATTTGTATCTGATTCACCAATGGATAGACGGTCAAACCTTACTCGACTTACTCCAAAAAGGTGTCCTTGAGGAAGTGCAGATTCGGCATCTGCTATTAGACCTGCTGCCCGTCTTGCAGGTGGTTCACGATCAGGGGATGGTGCATCGCGATCTTAAACCGGAAAATATTCTGCAAAATACGCAGGGGCAATATGTGCTGATTGACTTTGGCATTGCTCAATTTTTAAATGAGGCTCAACCGCTTCAATCCCCAACGAGCAGAAGTTCGGTGGGGTATACTCCGCCTGAACAACTGCAACCGGGGCAAGCAACTCCAGCCACGCCAGTCAGCGATCTCTATGGTCTGGGCGCGACATGCTTTCATTTGTTGAGTCGGGTTTCCCCCTCTGACTTAGCCCAATCACACGGACCGCTCTGGAGTCAAACTTGGCAATCCCATATTTCCCAACCGCTCAGTCCTGAGTTGCAACTGGTTCTAGATAAGCTGCTCCAGGTTGACCCCAGTCAACGCTATCCTTCAGCCCAAGCCGTTTTAGACGCTTTAAATCAAAATCCATCTCGTTCGTCCTCTTGGTTGAGTCAGCTGGGTTCATCGCGGCGGGTGTGGGTAGGAACTGCGATCGCATGTTTGGGTCTGGGGAGTGTAACGGGCTTAATCTATATGATTTCGACCTACCAAACCGCCTCAACACCTCCAGCCTCTCCTCAGCCCGAATCCTCTGCGGCCTTCCTCCGGCGAGGGGATGCGAAGTACAATCGCCAGGAGTATCAAGCTGCGATTGAAGACTATACAGAAGCGATCCGCCTGAGTTCTGAAAATGCGCAAGCGTACTTGGGGCGAGGGAATGCCAAGTACGCTTTAGAACAATATTCAGCGGCTCTGACGGACTATGACGAAGCGCTCAAGCATAATCCAGAGTATGCCTATGCCTTTAATGGCCGTGGCAATGTTAAATTTGCCCTCAAAGACTATGAATCAGCCATAAAAGCGTATAACCAAGCCATCCAATCGAATCCTCAATTCCCCCTGGCTTTTGTCAATCGCGGCAACGTCAAATCTGCTCTCAGGGAATACCGGGCCGCGATTGAAGACTATAGTCAAGCGATCCGACTGAACCCCCAGTATGAGCCTGCCTATTTTCAGCGAGGGATTACCAAGGCTGCGTTGAATAATTTTCAAGGGGCGATTAAGGACTATTCGGAAGCGATCCGCCTGAATCCTGAGAATGCGAATGCTTATAACGGTCGAGGCGTTGCCAAGTATAAGCTCGGAGACAGTCGCACTGCGATTCAAGACTTTACGAAAGCCATCCGCCTCGATCCGGATAGTCCCTTTCCCCATTGCAATCGCGGAGAAGCAAAACTCAAGCTGAAGGATGCAGAAGGTGCGATCGCAGATTGTACGGAAACCATTCGCTTAGACCCGCAAAGCTCCTTTGCCTATAGTGCCCGGGGTAAAGCCAAGCATTCCCTTAAGCGCTATAGAGCCGCAATTGAAGACTATACGCAAGCGCTGCAAATCAACTCTGGCTGGGGCAATAGCGATAGTCCTGCCGATAGCTATTACAACCGGGGAAGCGCTAAAAGCCAACTGAATGATATTGATGACGCGATTGAGGATCTCAAAATAGCCGCTGATCTATTTCAACAGCAAGGGGACACGCAACGATATCAGGCCACACGCACCCTGCTAAAAAAACTACAATAACCACGGTTTTTCAGTCGGTATAGAGTGTTATTTTGGGACTTCCTTGCTGTGGGATGCTGCTGATAAAACGATGCTGCAATTGGGCCAGTCCTTGATAGCCTAAAAGGCTGAGAATTGAGATCAAGAGACATCCCACGCTCGCTCGCACAGGCATAAAGGGCAGCACAATCAGCATTATCCCCAGAACAGTTGCCATAATGGCTAGCCGCTGACAGAATCTTTGCAGATTTGCCAACATCTCAACCGTATGACGACAGCTGGGGCAGAGTTTGGTGTGCCGATGCCAGCGATC
The DNA here is from genome assembly GCF_028285565.1 of Acaryochloris sp. IP29b_bin.148. GTDB lineage: Bacteria > Cyanobacteriota > Cyanobacteriia > Thermosynechococcales > Thermosynechococcaceae > Acaryochloris. The sequence goes on along the minus strand of NZ_JANQOY010000201.1, from coordinate 7,228 downwards.
GTAGAGCTGTTCATCGCTGGCAGTCCCCGATCCTTCGGAATAAAGGGAATGGGAGGCAGGTCCACCCCCCGCAAATTGTTTTAACCACGTTCTCAGGGTGAGAATTCCCTGGTCAGCAGGGGTCGGGAAGAAGGATGTTCGGTGGGGATTGGGGTCTGTTGCCTCGTTCTGCTCTTGGGCATGCATCGCAGTAATATCCTGATCACTGAGTTTATAGGCTCCCAAATGTTGGAATCCCACCTGCACGTCCTGGGGTAGCAATCCCCATAACTGGCGGTTGGCCCACTGAACAAAATTGAATCGGGATGCAGGGGGAGGAGCACCAGTCGCGAACTTGCCAATATATCGGCAATGGCCCGGTGTGGTGGGGACAAAATACAGTTGAAAGATCTGGATGCCCCCTGTGGGCAAATGGTACTGAGTGGTGTTGGCACAAGGGGGACGAAAGGTTCGTGTCGCTTGCATGCCTTGATTAAAGGCATTGTAGCCTCCATGCCTAAGAATAAAACCATCTTCAGCACTGATCTCACCCTCCAGTTCAAAGTCGCGCATCGGCATCGCGGTGGCTGGGGAAAACCCGAAGATCCCTTCATGGAGAAATTGGGCATGAGACGGGTCGAGGCTGCTTTCTAACGAAACGGTATAGCCGACGGGGACTTCGCTGAGATGCCATTCGGCCTGAGTCCATTGTTCATTGGGGTCGGCTAGGGTTGCAGGCTGTTTATGCTGACATTCTTCCTGGGCGGCTGGACTGCAATCAAGCCAGACCCAAAGGAGTCCTTGCATCACCTGAATGGGGTAAGTGGGCACCTGCGATCGCACGTTGCGGTAAGCGGCGGCTTGGGGATCTGAGTCGGTTAGCATGGGCATCTTTACACATTGCCCGCGACAGTCAAATTGCCAACCATGTTGACGGCAGACTAGGCGGCCATCCTCCTGAATCTTGCCCAGGGATAATTGGGTCAATTTGTGGGGACAGACATCATCCATCACGGTCCATTGCCCTTGATATTGCCAAACAACCAGGTTTTTTCCCAGGATCGTGACAGGGGTAGGGCAAGCGATATCCAGATAACTCAGCGGGCTAATCGGGTACCACTGCTTCAGCCAATTAAAGGGCTGATCGGCGATAGCTGATTTGGTTTGCGGGTGGTCCCGTTCCAGCGGTTCTGTATTTGGATGGATGTGAGTCGTCATAATAGATATCCATTTTCAAGAACGATGATTGCTTGAGCACAGAGGCGCAGTGTTCTATCGGCTTGGAGCATCTTAATGAATGACGTTGGTGTGAGGCTCCAGAGGAATCGTTTACGCTACACGTTCATATTAAGGGGTTCTCTACCCACAATCGGAGTTGAACATCAACCTTCAGATTAACGGCGCGGTTTGGCAGAGGTGGCTGAACGCATCGATAGACCAATGCGTTTGAGCTTTTGATTGACCTCTAGCACTCGCACCTTGACGACTTGTCCCACCTTGACGATTTGCTTGGGGTCTTTTACAAACTGATCGGCCATTTGAGAAATATGGACTAAGCCGTCTTGATGGACGCCAACATCCACAAAGGCACCAAAGTTGGTGACATTGGTGACAATCCCTTCCAGCTCCATCTCCGGTTGAAGATCGGTGAGTTCAGTGATGCCTTCCTTGAAGGTGGCGTATTTAAATTCAGCCCGTGGATCACGACCGGGTTTTTCCAGTTCCGCCATAATGTCCTTCAGGGTAGGTTCACCAATGGCGTCAGTCACATAGGTTTTCAGATCACCAGGTTTAAGGTGAGCAGGAATCTCTGTAATTTGAGTCAGCGGAAGCTGTAGGTCAGCACTAATGGTTTTGACCACACCGTAACTTTCGGGATGGACAGCAGTATTGTCCAGGGGATTGTCGCCCGTCCGAATGCGCAAGAATCCAGCGGCTTGCTCAAAGGCTTTGGGACCTAGCTTGGCCACTTTCAGGAGCTGCTTACGATTTTTGAAGGCCCCATTTTGGTTGCGATAGGTGATGATATTGTTTGCGATCGCACTCGTAATCCCCGACACAAAGGTCAGCAATTCCTTAGAAGCCGTATTTAAATCAACGCCCACGTAGTTGACGCAGCTTTCCACCGTCTCTTCTAACTTCTGCTTGAGCAGTTTTTGATCTACATCATGCTGGTACTGGCCCACCCCAATCGATTTCGGATCGAGTTTGACCAGCTCTGCCAGCGGATCTTGCAGGCGGCGGGCAATACTGATCGCTCCACGCACGGTAATGTCTAAGTCAGGAAATTCGGCAATGGCAATCTCACTGGCCGAATAAATAGAAGCCCCCGATTCATTCACCATCACTTTAATTGGCTGACGATCTAGCGTCTTCAGAACCTCAGCGACAAAGGCATCGGTTTCTCGACCTGCTGTGCCGTTGCCGATGGCAATCAGATCAATATTGTAGGTATGAATTAAGCGAGCCACCGTTTTAGCGGCCTGTTCTCGCTGACCCGCGGCTTGGTGGGGAAAAATAGCCTGATATTCCAAAAATTTCCCGGTATGGTCCAAGGCCACCACTTTACAGCCAGTCCGAAACCCGGGATCAACACCCAAGGTGGGCTTCATGCCTGCCGGACTGGAGAGTAGCAGTTCTCGTAAATTGGTGGCAAAGGTTTGAATCGACTCCAGATCGGCTGCCGCTTTGCAGGTGGCTCGGACCTCTTTCACTACTGAGGGTTTGATCAAGCGAGTATAGGCATCCTTCACCACTTCTCGGTAAAAGTCTCGCACTGCTCGGATTTTGGAGCGAATCACCCGTTCTTCGATCTCACCCAAAATCCGCTCTTCATCAATGGCAAGCTCTACTTTGAGAATGCCTTCCGCTTCCCCCCGGTAGAGGGCTAGCAAGTTATGGGCAGGAATGCTCTTGGCACGGGCTTGGTAGCTCCGGTACATTTCAAACTTGGTGCTGCCTTCCGGGTATTTAGATTTCACTTGGGAGATAAATTCGCCGACTTGGGAAAACCGATTTTTCAGGTGGAAACGGATTTCAGCTTGATCGGCAATCCCTTCTGCCAAAATATCGGAGGCCCCTTGCAATGCATCCTCGGCAGTAGCAACATCTTTACTGATGTAACGGGCCGCTTCTGTGGTCAATTCCTGATTTAGTGTTGCGGTAGGTTGATTGAGAGATTGAAGCCATTGAGCTAACGGTTCTAAGCCTTTTTCTTTGGCAATGGTGGCTCTGGTCCGGCGTTTGGGGCGATAGGGTAGGTATAGATCTTCGAGTTCTGTTTTGAGCAAACAGGCTTCAATTTTGGCCTTGAGCGCATCTGTTAGCTTATGTTGTTGGGCAATGGACTCTAGAATGGTAGCTTTGCGCTCTTCTAGCTCAGTCAGGTAGGTAAACCGCTCCGACAACTGCCGGAGTTGAGTCTCATCCATCTGGCCGGTGCGCTCTTTGCGATACCGAGCCACAAAGGGAATGGTTGCTCCTTCCGCGAACAAATCTAAGGCGTTTTGAAGGCGCTGAGCGGAAATGGATAGCTCTTGGGACAGGGTTTGGACAATATTCAGCATGGGCAGGGAACTCAACGGTGGAGTTTTTCACTCGGTTTTTAGTGTTGCACACCTTAGCTGTTCTATTCCAAACACAGTTGTTTAGAGCGTTTTGAGTATTTTTGTCAATGGGGCCATAACTCAATACCGCTCAAGGATTGAGATCGCGGATCCACATATCTCCTTCAATACAATTCTCTTTAGCCCATTCCAAAAGATGGTTCTGAATCTGATGTTGCACTTCTAAGGACTGGCTGGCTATGTTGGCCCGTACACTAAAATAGGCAGTGCCTCCCTGGGGACCATCAGAATTATGGGTAATGCCGACTAAATGGACAAAATTACCCGCACTAAACTGAATGCTGGCATCGCGAGGGGTACTAACGATATTAGAAATTCTGGCAATCAGCCCCTCTTGGTCGGGCGTGTTTAAGGCGAGATGCATCATGTGAGCCTGCGGCCAATAGAGATAGGTGTTTGGGGAACTAGAGACAGGCTCCAAAAATTGATTGGCTTGGATGCGATTTCGAATGTGGGTCAGATCTTCCAGGGCTCCTCTAGCGAGAATCTCCATTTCGAATTGGTTTTGCTCTGGCAAAATCAGATTAAACTGAATTGCTTCAACATATAAATGCTGGTCTTCCAATAACCCAGTAACTTTAGCGACCACTCCAGCACGATCCTGCCCTCCAACGCGGAATAATAAGGAGCGATCTTGAGTATCTAAATTCTTGACTGTGACCCAATCTGTGTAGACCTTGTCCATATTCTCAACAACTTTTTAGAAGTATTTTAATTCAGCTTTTCGTAGTTTAGAATTCTAAGTCTACAAGCCTGAGTCCTCGGTTGAAGTATTGTTGGTCTCTGGCCTTAACTTGAGTAATGGATAATCCAGATCGCCACCACTGAGCACCGCGTTTGGGCCGCCAAAAAGCAGTGTACTTGCCATTGTGAATCTCAACATCCATCAAGCGTAATCCTTGATTGAAATATTTTCGATCCTGGGCCTTGAACTGAGCCACCGTCATACCAGATCGCCACCACTGAGCACCCCGACCCGGACGCCACACTGCGGTATAACGGTCGTTAGTCACTTCTACATCGACTAACCGGAGACCTCGATTAAAGTATTTTTGATCCTGGGCCTTGAACTGAGTCACTGTCATACCAGAGCGCCACCACTGAGCACCTCGACCCGGACGCCATACTGCGGCATAACGACCGTTAGTCACTTCTACATCGACTAACCGGAGGCCCTGATTAAAGTATTTTTGATCCTGGGCCTTGAACTGAGTCACCGTCATGCCAGAGCGCCACCATTGGGCACCTCGACCCGGACGCCACACAGCAGCATACTTACCATTGCGCACCTCTAGATCGGCTATTCGGAGGCCCTGATTAAAGTATTTCTGATCCTGGGCCTTGAACTGGGAGAGCGTCATGCCAGATCGCCACCACTGAGCCCCCCGGCCTGGTTGCCAAACACCGACGTAAGAATTCTGAGCCTGGGCAGACTGGGTACTGGTATTCAGAACCCCCAGGGTAAAGACAGTTACTAGGAGCCAAGTACTACGCAATTGACTAGAACGTCTTTTTTTAAGCAGACCTAAACGCTTGTCTTGCTTACGACTGATAATATTCATTCTAAAAATCCTCAAATGCAGATGGCTGAGGATGATCGTCAAAACGTACCTCAACTACTGAAAATCACAAGCAGCCCTAGCGGAGCATTAATCAACTCACTCGGGCATGGCTGCTATAGGGTGATTATCAGTCTATTTTTATTCCTAGGATGTGATAAAGATCGCCAAGACATAGTGATTTTGAAAATCAGAGAACAAAATTGTGCCTTAAGAAACCTTTGGTTCCAGCACAGAACCTGAAAAAGCGATTCAGGCAATAGTGACATCAATAGCACTGACTTAACCTTAATCAAACAGCCAGCTTGGCTTTGAGGACAGAGCGCAGTTGTCCCATTCTGGGGAAGGGCTTAGAGCTTCGTTTAACAACCCTGGGTTCGAGCCGATTGGGTCGAACAGGCAGAAGGTTAGTCGCAATATTCTCAAGCAGGTAAGCATACCATCGTTGACATGTATTTTGTGTGGCCGTTGCTAATAACCCCAGCATCTGGTTCAAGTGCTGTTGAGCCTCTTTTAGAGAGAGGCGAGAGCGATCATATTTTGCTAATGGGACGAACCTGTCAGTCATAATGAGTTGTCAATACTTATGCTGAAGAACTAATGCTGGTTCGAGGCTTGCTATTTTCCAGTGCTACTACAAGTTCATCGATATTGATGGGTTTAGTTACGTAGTCATCCATGCCAGCATCCAGACATTTTTCGCGATCACCTTGCATGGCATTAGCTGTCATCGCCACAATCCGGGGGCGTTCCTCCGGCACTGAAGATTGGCAAATATGGGTCGTTGCCGCCAGTCCATCCATCTCGGGCATATGAACATCCATCAGAATGACATCATAGGGCTGGCGTTTGAGGGCTTGCAGGACTTCCAAACCATTGCCTACGACATCGGCGCGATAGCCCATCTTGGATAAAATCAACACAGCCAATTTTTGATTGACGGGGTTGTCTTCCGCCAACAAAATCTTCAAAGGATGCCGAGCCGCCATCTCTGTATCTAGCTGAAGAGTAGTAGACGTTTGATTTTTGACTTCATTTCCCGTTAAGGATTTGACCAGGGCGCTGTAGAGCTGGGATTGCTTGATCGGCTTATTGAGCCAGGCCGAAAACAGATCCTTGTAATGGGCTAAATCAGGAGCCTGACCAATGGAGGTCAACATTACCATTGGGAAGTTTGTCCCCCGAGGATGACTGCGAATTTTCTGAGCCAAGGTGAGGCCATCCATTTCCGGCATTTGCATATCCAGTATTGCGATATCAAAGGGACCGGCATGTTCCAGCATTCCTAAAGCTTCGTAGCCAGATGCAGCCACCTGAGGTTTCATCTTCCAAGATTCCGTTTGCAAGGTGAGAACCCGCTGATTGGTATCATTGTCATCCACAATCAACACCCGCTTGTCCTTCAACGTGACAGCGGGTAGCGATTGAGCCAACACCGTTGTGTCTTCCGTCTCGTCAGCTCGAATCGTAAAGGTAAAGGTGGAGCCTTGCCCTTCCTCACTTTCGACCCAAATCTGACCACCCATCAGTTCACTTAAACGCTTACAGATGGCCAGCCCCAAACCTGTACCCCCAAATTTACGAGTGGTCGAAGAGTCCACCTGGCTAAAGGATTTAAATAGGCGATTCTGGCGTTCGGTAGGAATCCCCATACCCGTATCCCTAACCGCGAAACAGATTTCATACAAAGGAGTATCCGCCGCAAAGGGCTGAGCCGAAACGTTAACCACAACTTCCCCAGATTGGGTGAACTTGATGGCATTGCCTAACAGGTTGACGAGAATCTGGCGTAAGCGGGTCACATCTCCCAAAATCGCTTGGGGAACATCGGGTTCAACCACCCCCGCCAACTCAATCTCCTTAGGACCTACTCGAGAGGCCACTAGCTCTAGGGCGTCTTCCACACAAATCCGGACATTAAATTCCTGTTTTTCTAGATCCAGCTTTCCGGCTTCAATTTTGGAATAATCCAGAATGTCATTAATAAGCGTAAGGAGACTATCCCCACTTTTACGAATCGTTTCCGTAAATTCCTGCTGTTGAGATGTTAACTCCGTATCCAGC
>NZ_JANQOY010000088.1 GCF_028285565.1 Acaryochloris sp. IP29b_bin.148 | reverse complement strand
ATAAACGGTTGTTGGTGCTAGTGATGAAGCTACAGAATCTTTCCCATGCGCTGGCGCTTTCGCGTCTTTGCAATACTGTTGTCATGGTTATGATTGCTGTTAACTAAACATTAACTACGGGACAAAACTGAAAGCTTATGTCCACGTTACTAATGATAATGATTTTATTTTTTTTTGTAAACTTGGATTCAGTTTTTTGTGAAGTGCTGGCCTTAGGGAACAGTAGCTAAAGCACTATCAGGTAAAGGTTAGAAGGAATAAGCGAAAGTCGAAAGTTGACCTAAAAATACTGTAGTGGAGAAGGTCAAAGCTTTACAACTGTATCAATCCTGAGAATTTGTGGTTAGGTTGTAAGTCTATGCATTAAGACGGCGACTGCAAACCCTAAGCCGAAGTGTCGAATAAACTGCCAGAAAGGCTCTTTCAAATTATCATGCCATTTCCAGAGTTGGCTTTCAAGGGTAATGCCTAAGGTGTGGATTTGGTCTTGAACTTGTTCGAGTTCTTGTTGTAGGGCTGCGAGGTCTTGTTCTGTGCGAGACTTTTCAGCGATGTCCGCTTGCATCGCCGTCAGCTTGGTCTCTAGTTGAGCTTTTTCAGCTTGGGCAGTTGTGATTTCTAGATAACGTTCTCTGATCTGTTGGAGGGTTTGTTCCGCTTCAGTAATCGCTGCAGGGAACTCTGTATCAAAGTCTGTGTCCGCTTGACCCGTGTGTTCTGCTGTCTGTTCCAAGGTAGGCTGTTCCGATGATTCCATGGTGGTTCGTCAAAATCTAGGGATTGTTAATTTATTCGTCTTGGATCTGGGAGTGGACACTGATCATGACCGATGGTTGAAGTGGTCTAACTGATGCAATTATTTCCTGTGCCTAACCCTTCATTTCCTCAGCAACGTTGGCAAATTGCCGATCCAGAGCAAACGCTGGTGGACGAGCTGGCGATGGCTACAGAGTTATCTCCTCTGTTGGCTGCGGTATTGGTTAATCAAGGGATTAGGTCTGTTGAGTTGGCTCAACAGTTTTTGGCACCGGAATCACAGGTTTTACCCTCTCCTCTAGAAGCATTCCCTGATTTGGCCTCTAGCTTAACGTTATTAAAGACTGCGATCGCATCTCGATACAAAATTGCTATCTGTGGCGACTACGATGCGGACGGCATGACCAGCACGGCTTTACTGTTGCGCGTTTTGCGGGCCTTAGACGCTGATGTGGATTATGCCATCCCCAGCCGGATGCAGGAAGGCTATGGTATCAACCAGCGAATCGTCGAGGAATTTGCGGCAGACGGGGTAAAGCTGGTGTTAACGGTGGATAACGGCATTGCCGCTTACGACCCGATTGCCAGAGCCCGAGAGCTAGGATTGACCGTGATTATCACTGATCACCATGACTTGCCGCCGCAGCTCCCACCTGCTAATGCCATCCTCAATCCTAAATTAGTCCCAGAAGACTCCCCCTATCGGGGGTTGGCAGGGGTGGGAGTCGCTTATGTCTTGGCAACGTTACTGGCTCAGGAGCAAGGCGATTTAACGCTGACTACACCGCTGTTGGAACTCTTTACCCTGGGAACCATTGCCGATTTAGCTCCCTTGGTTGGCGTCAATCGCCGCTGGCTACAGCGAGGCTTGGCCCTACTGCCCCACTCTCGGTTAGCGGGGGTACAAGCGCTGATGCAGGTATCTGGCTGTGCCGCCTCTGATCAAGCGCTTAAACCGGATGCAATTGGGTTTCGGCTGGGGCCTCGGATCAATGCTGTGGGCAGGATTGGCGACCCGCAAACGGTGATTGAACTCCTGACGACCGATGATCCAGAGGTGGCCTTTGCCCGAGCCATGCAGTGTGAGCAGGCCAATCAGCGGCGGCGACAGCTCTGTGCCGAGATTGAGGCCGAGGCGATCGATTTAGTTGAAATCTTGATTCGGCAGGAGCAAGCGCCTTGGCGACCCGATGGGGATTGGGTGATTATGCTGGTGCATCCCGGTTGGCATCATGGCGTGATTGGGATTGTGGCGTCCCGGCTAGTAGAGTGCTATGGTCTGCCCGTCTTTATTGCTACCTATGAAGATGAGACCCAGATTCGCGGTTCAGCGCGAGGGATTCCTGAGTTTGATGTCTTTGCAGCGCTCCAGGCTTGTGACGATGCTCTCAGTCGATATGGAGGACATCGGGCGGCAGGCGGCTTTTCGTTGGCTGTGGACCAGTGGGAGGAGATGCGATCGCATCTTCGTACCTACGCTCACCAAACCTTACAGATAGACCAGCTTAAGCCCCTTGTAACCGTCGATGCCCAAGCCAGCTTCTCACAGATCACTTGGGACCTCTACGAACAAATTAATCAGCTGCATCCCTGTGGCATTGGCAATCCCGAACCCATTTTCTGGACCACGGATATTGAAGTGGTAGAACAGCGACCTGTGGGCAAAGACAAAACGCATCTAAAGCTAACGCTGGCTACAGCAGCCGAGTCGTCACCCGTAATCAAAGCGATGGCATGGCGATGGGGCGCTTATCACCCTTTACCGCCACGACTGGACATTGCCTATCGGCTCCGAGAGAACACTTGGAATCAGCAAACGACTCTAGAATTAGAAATTTTAGGTATCAGGGAACCCGTAGCCGTACCACCTGTCGATCAGCAGCAGTCTGCTCCCATACTGTTGGCCCAAGCGGATCGAGGTGCACCGGTGGTCCGCCAGCAAGTCGCCTTGCATTGTCCAGAACCTACTGTATCTTCAGTTCTATTAAAAACGATCGAGTGGTCGAGTTTGGGAGACTGGCCGCAAGTCCTGCAAGGCATCAACGGCCATATTCTTATGTATGGCTATCAGCGCCCTTATGTATCGACCTCAACGCTGCCAGGGACGGTGGAATATGATCGGCCGAGTCGTCCTTGTGACTGCCTGATTCTCTGGTCGTTACCCCCTTCCTGGACACATTTGCGTTGGCTCCTTGCCTTGGCGCGGCCTCAGCAGATTTATGTCCGTAACCATAGTCCAGCGATTTTGCCAGCAGCAGAGTTAAAGGCAAAACTAAAGTTTGAAATAGCAAAAAACGGTGACCAGCCTCTTAATTTGCTGAATTTAGGACAGCAATGGTGGGTGGCACCGAGTACAATTGTGTCTGTGTTTAGAGAAATAGGGTACCCCTGCTCTGACTTCCCGGAGACGGGGTCTTTAGAGCAGGAGCTAAAACGCTTGCAGCGTTGGTATCATTGCTCAGCCAATCGATTGGCGGGGTTAACCTAGGTTGCGTTACTCCGAAGAGCAACTAACAGTACAACAATCGGTCCAGCAATGACGACAGCGCCAAGCATGGTGAGTTGAAGTACAACTTGTAAATTGATTGCAGCTAGTAAGTCCATCCTTCCTCCCAGATTAACTCAAACATTGTGAGCGAACGCGCCCTCTATTGTACCTGGTTAAGGGATCGCTTGCGAGAGTGATTTTGATAGGATTAACTTATTCGCTCTGATCAGGGTGAAAAGTTACCACAATAAAAGCCTGATCTTGTCATCCATTGCGCCGTTTAGAGTAAGGTCATTCAAAATATGGCAAATTGGTGTTGCGTCGAGCAATGTGGGGCCTGTTGCCATCTCGATCCAACGGAACGGCCCGACGTTCAAGAATATTTAACCCCAGCAGAATGGCAGCATTATTTGAGCTTGGTGGGGTCTGATGGCTGGTGCATCCATTTCGATGCCGACCATCGCAAGTGCAAGATCTATGCGGATCGGCCTCAATTTTGCCGTGTAGAGCCGGAGGCCTTTCAACGCATGTATGGTGTCGCACCTGAGGATCTGAATGATTTTGCGATCGCCTGTTGTCGCCAACAAATCGATGCCGTTTACGGAGACCGTAGCTTAGAAAGTATCCGCTTTGAACGCGAAATCGGTTTCTAATTCCCTCCTCCAGGCATAATAGGGCTAGTCAACTTTGCTGGAAATATGACAGTAAAGGGAACGATTCATTATCTGTTTAGGCTTACCGTGAGCGATACCAATCCTGCCTCAGCGAATTTACAAACGTCTAATCAACCCACCCAGCCGTCCAACAGCCCCTCAACGGCAAAAGGGTTTGGTAAAGAATTTGGGTTGGCTTTTGTCACCGTGTTTTTGGCTGAGCTGGGGGATAAAACTCAATTAAGTACCCTGCTCATGACCGCAGAGTCTCAATCGCCCTGGATTATTTTTCTGGGGGCCGCTGCCGCTTTAGTGACAACCAGCTTGTGTGGCGTATTGATTGGTCAGTGGCTGGCGCGTCGGGTGCCAGAAGCGACGCTCAACACGGTCACCGGTGCGAGTTTGCTCTTTATTGCGGTCTTGCTGATTTGGGATACGGTACACCTCTAAAGATTAGGAGCCTATAAGTCATGGATTGGAAATTATTAGGGCTCAGTTTTGTCGTCGTATTTCTTGCAGAACTGGGTGATAAAAGCCAGTTAGCAGCGATTACCCTCAGTGGCAATTGCCAACACCCGCGGGCTATTTTTTTAGGAACGTCTGCTGCGCTGGTGTTCGCGAGTTTGCTAGGCGTGCTGTTGGGAGAAGGGGTCGGGCAATTACTGCCGACGCAATTAATGAAAGCAATAGCAGCCATTGGCTTTGCCCTGTTAGGAATTTCCTTCCTGTGGTCGCCTGCTGAAACCGATATGGAATGATCACACTCGGTAATTCTGCGCCCAAGCGTCGTTCATCTAGGGTGGGTAGGTGCTGAGAACTAAGCTGACTGATCGAAGTATTCTTCTGTGGTTTTGACTTGCAGCAGCTGGCATGCAATTTTATCAACCAGCAAGGCTGTAGAAAACTCACTGGAATATATCTCTAATATTCCCTGCAAATCACAAGTAAAGAGAATTCGCTGCTGTGGGAAAACCACCTTTTCGAAATACCAATTTTGAATATTGGAGATGCGAATAATTTCTAGAAAAGGGGTTTGGTTGACATAGCTACACAGCATTGAATCAACAGCCTCATTTCAAATGGATTTTCATGACCTCTGAGGTCAGTGCTTGGGAGTAAACCCTCATCGATCAAGCAAGGATTAAAGATAGATCAATGGACAGTGCTATAGGTATGACGGCATTCTGAGGCAGTTCTTTCACAGGTCGCACCCTTTCATATGGATGATGCATGGTTCTGGTTATCTTCAGACCCTACATCCACTGATTAGCGGCTAAAGGTACTCTTATAAATTCTTTTTAGCTGCTCATACTCTTGATGAAAATCTGATTTTCGGAGAACTGCTAATCGTTGTTCTAGAGCAACTCGTGCCTCTTCTCGGCTGATACTATTAATTTCTAGACGAAGACTAGATGCAGTAACGCGAAAGAACAGTCGGTTGGCATACAAGCTTGCATATAAAGCACTGTTCGTATCAATAATGCACAAATTGACCAGCAGACCAAAGACTGGATGAGATAAATAAGTTTCGCTAACAGCAGAATGGATATCAGCAGGAGATACCTTTTGGGGGTGTTTGTGACTCATATCATCCAAATGGCCTGAATGACTAGACATAGTGGTTTACCAATAAGAGGTCAATGCCTAAGACTTTTGGCCTATTGGCACTGTGGACGTTGAGTTCGAGCAATTACACACTGATATATGCTGTTACTTTAGTAGTATCCTACGCTTTTGTTCTCTACGCTTTTGCATCAAACGCTACGAATATTGTGTAAGCCGTGTTCCGAGAAATAAGGAACTCCTATTAGACCTTAGACGCCGGAAGCCTGTCACCTTTACAGATGCATCAATTTTGGGTCTCAACATTGAACGTCTGAAAGCAAAACTAGCGAAGATTTTCTAACTAGAAATAAATGCTGGATTACAAAGGTGACGAGCTTCTCCTGCGGATACCCTTCAAACTCACCCATATATTCGTTTTTTGTTTGAAATTAAGTACCGAACTATAGCTTGATAATTCTTGCTTTCCCAAGACCTCATCAGACCCATAAATTTACTCTGATTAAATGATTTTTGATGTTGCTTGTTTTATTTATGAGCTGCTATCTAGTCAAGAGAATGAGCTGCTGAATTTCAGAAATAAGAGCCTATTTATTTTGTGATCGACAAAAAAACTGGCATAAAAATTTAGAAAATTATTAAAAGATTCAAAATATTACCTATTCTGAAATGGTCGAAATTCAGACATTTTAGAAGGCGTTATGATGTCGCTATATTCCTTTGCTTCATTGAGATCTTTCAGATCTACTAGGTCTTCTATGTAGGCCAGGCTAGAGAACTAATTCTAGTCAATGAGCTGCTGGCGAACTACCTTTGTAAATCTTTAATGATTGATGATGAGCGAAGGGATTCGGATTGATTAGAAAAGTTTCTCAGTTTTTAGAAAAGTCTATGAATGAGTGCTTTTGAACTGAGTCACTGATGGTCATATCTATTATCTGAAATAAACGTATTTAAGGTACATTCTTATGAAACTGATTCTTCTTTCCAATATTCTCGAACATCCAGGATTTCCGCTATTTATTCGAGATATAGCAACCCAATATCCAGGAATCACTTTTTTAGTGGCAGGGGATTTACTCAATATTTTTCCAGAACCAGGTGAAGATCTGGCTGGATCCATCTATGCCGAGATCTATGGTTTAGATCATCTGCAGGCTGGTATGAATGAACTGATTACGACTCGATTTAAGCAGATTACCCAGTCTCGATTTATCCAACCGCTGCAACAGATGTTTCTTCCACGGGGAACACACTTCAAAACGGCACAAATGTTGGCTCACCGACGCTATAACCAGTTCTTTACTAAGATTGCACCTGACTTACACCAAAACCAGTGTCGACTTATGTTTATTCCGGGCAATATGGATTATCCCTATTTGGCGCAAGCTGCCACCGTGCCTCATCGTGAGATCACCCAGCTAGACATTGACTATCTTCAGGAAGAGGGGTGGAAAATTGGAGGGTTGGGTGGTATCCCGAATACAGCCCATCCGTTTCGGGGTGTCGTAGAGATTTCTCCCTATGAAATGACAGAAGCGGAATATCAGCGGCGACTTCACTCCCTGTGGGGGGTTGATGTCTTAATCACGCATTTGTCCCCAGAGGAATACCCCCCCTTAGCGCAATTTGTTCAAAACAGTCCTCTTAAGGTGCTGATTTGCCGGGCCCCCTTTAATTTCAAACGACATCATGATTATCGTGGAGCACTCGGACAGATGCAGCTACATAACAAACAAGTCATCTATATTCGACCCTTTGAGTATCCGACGAACCACTTCTACCTACTAACGTTAGATGAGCAAGGGATCGCTGACCCACACCTCGAAAAGCTGGCCTGGAGAGAAGAACGATTCAGCCCTCTATCAATGCAAAGATCAGGGAGCTAGTCCTCGTCGTTTATTGAAGATAGGCGCCTAGTGGTCATAAGTCGGTGTAAAGATCAGCCCATCTCAATCGAACGATAAATCAGATACTCGTGTTAGCGTTACCCTGCACTAGCAGCAGGATGCAG
>NZ_JANQOY010000159.1 GCF_028285565.1 Acaryochloris sp. IP29b_bin.148 | reverse complement strand
AGGTACATTCAAGAGGAACGCTATGCATTTGGGAATCGTGACACAAACCTATCAGGCCAAAATCTATGTGACCCTGAGGCCGTCGGTCTTAGACCCTGCTGGAACTGCGGTGCAAACGGGGTTTAAGCAATTGGGTTATGACAATGTGGGTCCTATTCGGATTGGCAAGTATATTGAGCTGACTGTATCTGCTGAGGATGAGGCGGCAGCGAGCCAACAGGTGGATCGCATGTGTGATCAGCTCTTGGCGAATCCCGTGATTGAGAATTATCGATTTGATCTGCAATTAGCCCCTATGGCAGGAGCCGCAACATGAAGTTTGGTGTGCTGGTGTTTCCCGGATCGAATTGCGATCGCGATGTCGTATTGGTCACGCGTGATCTGCTCAAACAGCCGACTCGTATGGTCTGGCACCAGGAAACAGATATTAGCGATTTAGATGTTGTCGTCATCCCGGGCGGGTTTAGCTACGGTGACTACCTCCGCTGCGGCGCTATTTCTCGCTTCTCCCCGGCGATGCAGGCCACCATTGCCCATGCTGAACAGGGCAAGCTGGTCTTGGGCATTTGCAATGGGTTTCAGGTTTTGACCGAGTCGGGGTTATTGCCAGGGGCTTTAGTGCGGAATCGGGATCTGCATTTTATTTGCGATCGCGTCCCTGTTCGGGTGGAGAGAACGGACCTACCCTGGACCCAAGCCTATCAGCCTCAGCAAGTGGTTACTTTACCCATTGCCCATGGGGAAGGCTGTTACTACGCTGATCCAGCCACCTTACGGGAGCTTCAGGCCCATCAACAAATTCTATTTCGCTATTGCACCCCCGGTGGCGAGGTGAATGCAGAGGCCAATCCTAACGGATCTATAGAGAACGTTGCAGGAATTTGTAATCGGCAAGGCAATGTCGTAGGGATGATGCCTCACCCCGAGCGAGCCTCCGATCCGACGTTAGGCTATACCGATGGCCTTTCCCTCTTTCAAGGGGTATTGGATAGTCTAAGTTTGCAAGGGATCACAGCTTGAATGCTCGTCAAGCTTGGGGGCCTCGCCAGCAATTATAAATTCGACCCACCCCACCTTTTGGGTACCCGAAGGGTGAGATGGGCTTGACTTATCAATATGATAAGATCGTGGGTGTTGAGTCTAAGTATCTCTCATCCAAAATGAGAAACTCGCAAACGTCCAATGCGAATAATCTCAGACTCTCGTCTACGAGAGATCGCAGCAAAATACCCGAATTCTCAGTCCAATATCAGAACTTGGATTAAAGTAACCAAAACAGCTAATTGGCAAAGCCTTCAAGATACTCGTAAAACATTCCCCAGTGCAGATCTTGTCGGCCAACTGACCGTTTTCAACATTGCTGGAAACAACTATCGGCTCATCACTCGGATCGACTATCAAAGGCACAGAGTATACATCCGTTATTTTTTAACTCATGCTGAATATGACAAAGGCAGGTGGAAGGATGATCCTTGGAATCAATGATGCGCTTAGCTATGAAAGACTAGTACAAGAATTTCCTCCCCGCCCTATCCGCAATAATCAACAGCTACAAGCTGTCCAAAGTAGGATCGATGTCCTTATTGATTTAGAACGTGAACTCACAACCGATGAATCTGACTACCTAGACATTCTAGGAACACTAGTTTGGGACTATGAACAGACTTTGGAGCCTATCCCTGATATTTATGGGGTGGATTTACTGAAAGTTCTAGTGGCAGAGAGAGGATTAAGGCAAAAGGATTTAGTGCCTATCTTTAAGGCTGAATCCATTGCCTCAGATGTTTTCAAGGGCCGAAGACAGTTAACAGCAAGGCATATACAGGAATTAGCAGAGTTTTTTAATGTATCGCCTGCGGCATTTTTTCAACTGAAGTCCTAGCTACACAGTTGTACATACTTATGCTGACTTCTACTTGGACTGGCGATTGGAGTTATCTACAGCACCCAGGGTTTTCAGCATGGACTTTTGTTGCTCCGAGATCCCCTTTACGTCAGTAATATTCATTCCTTCATAGAGTCTGGGAGTTCTTAGCCGATGTAGGCGTTCCCCAGTATGGTAATTCCAGAGAATAATCGACTCATCTTGGCTACCACTGGCTAGAGTTTGTCCATCAGGGCTAAAGGCCACGGACCAAATCCAGCTATCATGCTCCCTCAAGGTATAAAGACATTCCCCAGTGGCGATATCCCATAGTTTGACCGTGTGATCATCACTGCCGCTGGCAAGAGTTTTGCCATCCGGGCTGATAGACACTGACCAAATCCAACGTGTATGGCCGTTTAATTTTCTTATTGGCTGACTAGTTTTGACATTCCAAATAATAATGCTCTCGTCTTCGCTGCCGCTAGCAAGAAAATCACCCTTTGGACTGAAATCAATCGCTTGAATGGCCTTTTGGTGCCCACGCAGTATTTGACAGTCTCCTGTTTGAATATTCCAAATCTTGATAACCCCTTGTTCTCCGCCGCTGGCCAGCAATTTCCCATCGGGGCTAAAAATAATTGCCCAAATAAAATTCTCATCGGTTCGAAAGATGTTAGTAGGTCGCCCGGTAAACTCTTCCATATCCCATAACTTTAGGAATGGATCATCTCCACCACTGGCTAGAGTTTTGCCATCGGGGCTAAAGGCAACCGCCCCTACTAAATGATTATGAGCAGAGAATTGGTGAAGACGTTGGTTATCTGCCATATTCCACAGGCTAATTTTGCCATCACCACTGCTACAAACAAGCGTTTGTCCATTACGATTAATCGCAACAGCATGAATCCAATTTTTGTGGGAATTGGGTAAGGTTTGTAGAAGTTGGCCCGTGTTAACATCCCAAAGTTTAAGTTCTGTATCACCGCCCCCGCTTACTAAGGTTTTACCATCGGTACTAAAGGTTACGGAACGTACCCAGCGCCCCGGACGCCCCTTCAACGATTTTAAGGATTTTGCTGTATCGTTCTGGTAGTCCCATATCCTAACGGTCTGATCGTCACCACCACTAATCAAGGTTTGGCGAACAGGGTTAAACTTAACAAAATTAACCGATCCTTCATGCCCTTCCAAAGTTTGTAAGAGGTCACCGCCAGACTGCATATCCCACAGCTTTATGGTTTTATCGCTACTGGCACTTGCGACTGTTTTGCCATCTCGACTAAAGGCTACTGACCATACCCAATCGGTGTGATCGGTAAGCGTATCTAAGAGGATTTCTTTATCAACATCCCAGAGCTTAACTGTACAATCAGCCCCTCCGCTTACTAGCGTTTTACCATCAGGGCTAAAGGCAATAGACCTCACCCAACCATCATGACCAATTAGAGTCGAATCAGAATTCCCGGACCAAGACTGGTGAGGTTGTTGGTCAGAAATATCCCACAGCATAATTTTGCCATTGTCTGAACTGCTAGCCAGAAGCTTTCCACAAGGACTAAAGGCTAGCCCCCAAACCCAGTCGGAGTGACCAATTAAAGGTTCATACTCCCCTGTTTCTAAATCCCACAACAGAACTAACTCATCGCTGCTAGCGCTAGCTAAGCGCTTTCCTTCTGGATCAAAGGCTACAGCCCGAACCCAACTCGTGTGGCCTTCCAAGGTTGAAATACATTCTCCTGTACCCACATCCCAGAGCTTAATGGTTTGGTCACCACTGCCGCTGGCCAGCTTTGTCCCATCGGGGCTAAAGGCGATGGACCACACCCAATTTTCATGGTGTCGGGCAAACTGGCGGACAGGTTGCGCATTATCAACTTGCCACAGACTAATATCAGCATTGGCATCTCCCACGGCAAACAGTTTGCCATCCGGGCTAAAGTCAATAGACAGAATATTGCCTATGGTTGTCGAAAAAGAGCAATGGTCAAGCCTTGCTCCTGTAAAATTACTTCCTTGGAGATTTTCACCTTGAAGTCTTGCCCCTCGAATGGACAGATTAGAAAAATCGCAATTACTGATGGAGGCTGGCAGGCGAATCAACATATTGATCAGATTGCCCGCAGCATATCCCCCATTAAGATCAGAACTTCGTATAGACCTCAACAGATTTTTCAGGTGATCCTCAATCTCTACCTGATTATCTAAACGATTCCGTAACTCCCCGAGAATGGCATCCACAAAAGCTAGTTGTTTGGCACTTGTGCTTTCGTCCGCATCTGCTTTCACCAGTGAATGGTTGTTGAAAAGGGCATCGATCTGGATCGGCTGTGCCAGTAACTCAGAGGTAATTTCATCAATCAAAGAATAATATGCATCATCCCTTAGATTACGCTCTAGTAAGAGTTCACTGTTTTCAAGCAGAATAAGATTTTTTGCCTGCAGTGTAGATATTGCTGCCGAAACTTCTAATGGTTCGAGTAAATGTTGTAAATCGTTTTGCAGCTCTTGCACAGATGCAGGATCTGAAAGAACAGTCATTTGATAAACAACCTTCTGCTCAATATCTCCTAGAGATGGATCTGAGAGGCCATTTGGTGTTTCTAGAGGCGGACTAGATTTTTCAGGAGATGGAACACGATATGCTAGTTCTAGCCCCTCATTCCTAACCATTCTCTCTAAGACATCACTAAATGAGAGACCGAGTGTTCCAGCAGTTTTAGAAATTTCTTCATGAACATCACTTGCTAAATTTGCTAACTCCAACCCACCGTTTCTAATGCTGCTTTCAAGCACTGATGAGCGCGAGGTTCCTAGTGCAGCCTGGCTGAAATAACCATTCAGCTTATCTATCGTCAGTGAACCCTGCAAATTTCCAATTGAAGGGCTTGGCCATCGTGCGGTTAAAGT
>NZ_JANQOY010000156.1 GCF_028285565.1 Acaryochloris sp. IP29b_bin.148 | reverse complement strand
CACTCTCGGTCTGCATTCCCTTTCCGTAGCTTAGGGACAGATAGCTGAGCAATCCTGCCGTACTGAGTATCGAGGACCCGTTGATAGTAGCCTGAACGCCGAGGTCGATCCCCTTGAATCTCTGATAGATAAGCTTGAACTTCTTCGTCTAGAGCTGACTCTACTGCGATCTGGGTGACTCGGTTAGCTTCAAGACGAAGGGTTGATTCTAGGGTTTCGTTAATAGAAGCATAGGAACTTTGAGATTGGATGCGGATAATCTGCTGCTCGCGTTGGGCAATGTTCATCAAGGAGTGCTCTGAATTCTCTATTATCAAAGCATTTCAGCTATCTCAGCCCATGGCGAATAAATCAGGACACTAACTCCTGGGGCAAGGGTTTTGAAGGAAACCTCCTTTCCGGCTGTTGTCACAAAAATATCGACTTGGCCTGATTCAATAATGTAAGCATGGTGACCTTCTTCACCAGCAGCAAAAATCAGCTCACCCGGCTGAAAGTAAACCAACAGCGACGACTCTTTTTCCTCAGACATAATGCTTGGTTCTCGTTGAGAACACGCTTAAATCGATATCTACCTAGTCTTAGGATGCCCAAAACGCAGACTGTTTTCGGTCAGTCAAAACCAAGCATGTCAGTTTTGCAGCAAGGCTTGCGTCTTTGAATTTATCCTGCAGGATATCCTCAGGAGCCTTGAGCAAAGGTAGATGGCCCAGACTTTTATCTAGAAATCGGGGAACTCTCAGGGAAAACTCATACCGCTTCGTTTTAATGGGTCTGTAGCTAAGGGACCCAGTCTCTTGTCCCCGTTAACGGGTGAGCCATACCCGTGTTACACCCATGCTGAAATCCTCTCGATTGATGACTGGAAGCTGCAAAAAACAGATAAACATGGCATAGTGCCCATGAATGACCATTCATTACAAATCCATCATTGACCGCTATGACGTATTTAGAATCCGCAGCAGAGTTTTACAGCCAAGTCGCTGAAACCCCAGAAGTGGGCTTATGTTGTGTCCAAAGCACTCCCTTGCAACTGCCGGGCTTGGTGGTGCCGCCGCAAATGCAAGAGATGAACTACGGGTGCGGCACAACGGTCCATCCCACAGAATTGTCAGGGAATCCGACTGTTCTCTATGTTGGCGTGGGGGGTGGATTGGAAGCCCTGCAGTTTTCCTACTTTTCCCGTCGCCCCGGCGCAGTAGTTGCAGTAGATCCAGTGGATGAAATGCGCAAAGCGGCTGCCCGCAACCTGGAAATTGCCGCCAAAGAAAATGAGTGGTTTGATACCAGCTTTGTCACGATTAAGGAAGGGGACGCCTTTGCCCTGCCCGTCCCCGATAACTCCGTGGATGTGGTCGCTCAAAACTGCCTCTTCAATATTTTTGAGCCAGAAGATCTGTCCCGCGCTCTACAAGAAACCTATCGAGTTCTCAAGCCCGGTGGTCGCTTGGTTATGAGTGACCCCATTTCCACTCGTCCTATTCCAGAGCATCTCCAGCAGGACGATCGGTTACGAGCCATGTGTTTGTCCGGTGCCTTAACCTACGAACAGTACGTTCAGCGCATTATCCATGCTGGCTTTGGACAAGTCGAAGTCCGAGCCCGCCGCCCCTACCGCCTGCTCGATCAGGAAAACTACAAGCTAGATCAGCATTTACTGTTAGAAAGCCTTGATTCCGTGTCCTTTAAGGTGGATATTGCTGAGGATGGGGCTTGTGTGTTTACGGGTAAGATGGCGGTTTATACCGGACCTGAAGAGTATTTTGATGACCAAGCGGGGCATATTTTGAGCTTAGGCATTCCCCTGGCCGTTTGTGATAAAACAGCCGCCAAACTTGCCAAAGCCCATCCCCAAGCGATTATGGTTACCGAGTCTACCTGGCATTACGACGGTGGAGGCTGTTGTTAAACTACGCCGTTTGTTGTCGTGGATCGAGCTGTTATGACTGTTTCAACTAACTCAACCCTGACCCCGTTTGATCAGAAGCTGGCTGCCCCCCTGACCAAGCAGAAGATTACAGTGCTGCAAATTAATTTGGGGCGACGGTGCAACTTAGCCTGTAGCCACTGCCATGTTGAGGCCAGTCCTAAGCGGACAGAAGAACTGTCCCCCGAAATCTGTGGGCAGTTGGTTGAACTGATTCATCGGTTTCCCCAGATTGAAACCGTAGATCTAACGGGGGGTGCTCCAGAGATGAATTACGGCTTTCGTCCCCTAGTAGAGGCGGCTCGCTCCCACAACAAAGAAGTGATTGTTCGTTCGAATTTAACCATTTACTTTGAACCGGGTTTTGAAGATTTACCCGACTATTTTGCTCAGCATCAACTGCGAGTGGTGGCCTCGCTGCCCTGTTATCTGGAGCAAAATGTAGACAAAATGCGGGGGGATGGTGTCTTTGACAGCTCAATTAAGGCGCTCCAACGGCTGAATCAGTTGGGTTATGGCTCTAATCCTAATCTAGTGCTGGACCTGGTGTATAACCCCCAGGTACCGACCACCCTAGACTTTGCCTTAGCCCCGGAACAGCAGCCCTTAGAACAAGCCTATCAACAGCATTTAGGCGAGCAGTTTGGGATTACCTTTAATCATTTGTTTACAATCACTAATTTACCCATTGGTCGCACCAAGTTCCATCTGGAACATCGTCAACTTCATCAGCCCTATCTGCAATTTTTAGCAGGTCACTTTAATGACTCGACCGTTGAGCATTTAATGTGTCGAAATGAGCTGTCCGTTGACTATTTGGGCAATATTTATGACTGCGATTTTAACCAAATGGAAGAGATACCTGCCACCACACCTAAGGGGGAGCAGTTAACAGTAGCAAAACTGTTAGCGGCAGGCAGTCTCGATTTGATAGAGGACGTCAAAACAGCGCCCTATTGCTATGGCTGCACTGCAGGTAGTGGATCAAGCTGCGGCGGTTCCTTGTTATAACATCACCCACATCTTGTTAAAGGTACACCTATGAATCTTCGTCACTGGAAAAAAATTCAACCCGTTTTACTGGCAGCTTTGGCTTTCTTAGTGATTACGGCCTCTCCCGCATGGGCAGCAGAGGGGGGTGGGTTTAATCCTCAACAGCTCCTCAAGGACGCTTTATTGTGGATCGAGGGTTTAGGTACGGTGGGTGCGATCGCATTTATCGGCATCTACATCGTCGCCACCGTTGCCTTTTTGCCAGGTTCCATTTTGACTCTAGGAGCTGGGGTGGTTTTCGGGGTAGTTCAAGGATCGATCCTGGTCTTTATTGGCGCGACCATCGGTGCGACGCTCGCCTTCCTCGTGGGCCGTTACGCTGCTCGGGGCTGGATCTCTAAAAAAATTGAGGGCAACGATAAGTTTGCAGCGATTGATAAAGCTGTGGGCAAAGAAGGATTTAAGATTGTTCTGTTAACCCGACTGTCCCCCATTTTCCCCTTTAATCTCCTCAACTATGGCATGGGCGTGACAGGGGTCTCTCTCAGAGATTACTTTTTCGGCTCCGTGGGCATGATTCCGGGCACGATTATGTATGTCTATTTGGGGTCTTTAGCGGGGAATATCGCCACTCTGGGCACGGGTGATCAACCCTCCAATCCCACCGTTACCTGGGCAATTCGCATTATCGGTTTTATTGCCACGGTTTTAGTGACGGTCTATGTGACGAAAGTGGCTCGTAAAGCTCTGGCAGAGGCCGTACCAGAAACCGGCGCTGCAATTGAGCAAGAGCTAAGTTAATGCTGCATCAAGGACTCAGCCGTCAGCAAGTGAAAGGTCGCAAACGATTACTAGTAGGGATTATAGGGGTAGTGTTACTCCCCTTTGCCCTTCGGTATGTGCCCTTGCTGTTTGATCAGATGCATTTGGTAGAGCTGGTTCAAGCCCATGGTTTATGGGGATCGATTATCTTTATCCTGTTGCATTTTGTAGCGACCGTGCTGGGGGTGCCAGGTGTCATTCTGACCATCGTAGGTGGCGTTCTTTTTGGCCTGATCTGGGGTAGCATCCTATCCCTAGTCGGTGCCACCCTGGGCGCAATGGGAGCTTTTTGGATGGCTCGCTATCTCCTGATGGATTGGGCGCAGAGACGCGTGCGCAATCGCAAACTCCTCTGTTCCTTTAATCAATCAGTTCTCCGGCATCCCTTTAGCTTCGTGCTGATTGTTCGTTTTGCCCCCATCTCTCCCTTTAATCTAGTGAATTTTCTGTTTGGGATGACCACCATTCACTGGTTCCCTTATAGTTTGGGAACGCTGATTGGCATCATTCCTGGAGTAATGGCCTATACCTGGATCGGGGTTGCAGGCAATGATGCCATGCATGGCAAAGGTCCTTGGCCTTTGGTGATTGCCTGTACGTGCCTAGCGGTATTGTCGGCAATGCCTCTGTTGCTGCGAAAGAAGCGATCGTTTACTTAGGTGCCTTGGCCGACTTCATGGACAATAGCGAGATCGCTACACCAGAAGCTGCCACAAAATTACAAATAGAGACAACATCGCGCCAACAAACCCTAACGAACGCAGCAACGGAACACCGATGATGTAGGCAAAAGCATGAAAAATTCTAAAGCCAACCATGCTTATGGCTGCCAGATTAATCATGGGGTTAGCTGCTCCCGACAACTGAACGACGAGCAGTGCCACCACCAGCATGGGTAAATTTTCATAATGGTTGCGTTGAGCCCGTTCTGCTCGTTGAGCCCAGGGGGGAATATCTGGCGAAGTGTCTCGGTTGCTGGCGGCCCATTCCATACCGCCTGCTGAAAATCGGGCCAGGGTGGGAATGTAATTGAGCGGCAGAGACCACATGGCTAGCGCCAGAGCACAGAATAAAACAGTTGTCATAGGGAGTCAATTAGGGCTAGAAACTATAGCCCTAATGGTACTGAGCAATGGATAATTTGTGTTCCGTCTTTATACTCTAGGTTTAATCATGATGTTCCTGGCTTAGTGGAAGGTCAACCAGCAACTGGTTTCGGGCTTTTATCTAGCTGACCAAAAATATTGGCTTTTATGCCCAATATGAATGACTAAAAAAGAAGAGATAGTTGATTCTACTGATCAACTCTAAGAATTCTCTCCATAATTCCATTTTCTCAGCAGAGAAAGCTAGATCCCTATACTAGGGATCTCTGGAATTTATAGATTTTAAGTTGAGACTAACCTTGGCAAAAATGCCGAAGATTGATCATTGTGTATGCCAAGCTTCTCAAGGCATAATTCAATTTACTGATCCGCTCAAATCGAAGCAATAAGTGCTTAAATTTATCCTCCTATGCAAAGACTCGCTCAATAGTGTTAAACCGTTCCTGGAAAATCGACGAATCGAGCAACCGTTTTCGGCCTCGATTGGTCGATTTTCTCCCTCATAAATTTTCATTGATATTCGGCACCATGCCTCAATTAAAATAGCCTTGCAATTATCACGACTATCATAGGCATCATCCAAGCTGATGACAGTCCTAATCAATTCTATGCCTATTGTTCGGGCCGTGCTCATCAGGTTTAAAAATCCTTTCTCCAGCAGAGGTGATTCATTCCGGTTACCTGGAGTAGTCACAAAAGGAGAAATAACATTGCAGTTGCGATGACCAAAGGTCGGTCTTTGAGCATCGCAGAAGGCAACAACCTTGTCTCTCTTCATAATGTTTGTGGCCACTGAATCCCAGATTTCCACCACCTTTCTTGGCTGCAGTGGTCGCTCCATCTTCATGGATAACGCTGGTGTCGAACTGTCCCTTCTCATGAAATAAAACGACTGATGCCTTGAAAATATCTTCAAAATATCCATGAGTTTCAAAGCATCTGAAAGCTCTATAAATACTGGAGTGGTGAATTCCCGGTCGTCCAAGTTTTTCCTTTTCAATGGGCAGTTTTTTCCACTGGTATCCCGTATGTAGTAACTACACAATGTAGTTAAAGATGACATGCAAAGAGAGCTTTGGTTGAGGTCCTCAGCTGCCAATGTATAGGTGGGGCAAGACAAATGTTTCAAACTGTTCAAGGGTTAAGAATGTTGGAATCCATTTCCAGGACTGAGTTTGGGAAATCTGCACTCCTGATCGAACGTCAAACTAAAGGCTGGAGCCATTTTAGTCTGTGTAGATGGAAAGACATGCAGTGAAAGGTTTTCAGATAAGTGTGTCCGTGGAATAAAACCCGAAATGAGTTGTACAGAATCTCTTGATTGCAGGTTCAATGAATGGTTACAGGCAGTGACTTTCAGGCCACTCCACAAAATCTGAAAAAACGAGGTTTATCCTATGGAATAAAAACCGAAATAAGTTGTACGCTGCCAAGCGTTTTTTTTCGTGCACCCTACTGCAGTGCAAGATATACATATGCTGCAGTGCAAGATATACATATCTAGTTGTCCATACTAAGTATATTCCCTCTAATGCTTGTGGGATTCTTGTTCCCCTGGCCTTGGCCATAGCTCTAGCTCGTCTTCAGTATTGATGGCGATGGGCTGAAAAAATTCAAACACTGGATCGGTATCTGCTCTTAATAGCGTTTGAACCATAACAACTCGTAGGCTGATGACTTGCCAAAGCTCCTTTGAAAAAGGGCTTAAGCAGTTCATGAGTCCCTTTTGCTATGGGTGGAATTTTGCTGCTGCACATCCAAAACATCGCCCACAATATGCCCTCCCAATCCCCCGTTCTCATGTCCTTAAACGATTTGACGTCTCAGCGCCTTGTCATCATTGATCCGACCATTGAAAAACCCCAACATCTCATCAATGGGGTGGTATCTGAAACAAGAGTAGTCGTACTGGACTCCAACCGGGAGAGTATCCCTCAAATTACGCAAGCGTTGCGGACTGATGTGCCCGTTACAGAATTGCATTTGGTGAGTCACGGGGCACCCGGACAAATCCAGTGGGGGAATGGTTGGCTAACCCTAGAAAACCTAGGACAGTATGCGGTTGAACTTCAGCACTGGCGTGATTTGTTAGGGGCAGGAGCAACGGTCTTTGTTTATGGGTGTCAGGTGGCTGCTGGGGAGTTGGGACAGCAATTTATCCAACTACTAAGGCAACGGATAGGGGCAACGATTGCTGCCAATAGAAGTCTTACTGGCAATTCTGCCCTAGGGGGAAATTGGGATCTTTCCGCTGGGCTGTCCCTGGCGTTATCTCAACGTTTATCCACTCTTCTCCCATTTACAACCTCAACACTTGCCACTTACCCTGCAAGCCTTAATGCTGAGCCCACTGTTGAGTCGGGAAGCAGCCTTGCTAGGAATTCGGATACGAATGATGTTTTAAATGCATCAATCGTAGCTGCAAAAGAGCTACTCGCCAGCTTTGCGGCAGAGGCGAACTTTTTGGAACAGCTTACGGTTGCCTTTGGAGATGGCATTGATCATACCGCTGCGACCCAGTTGCAGGCACAATTATCGGCGGGAAACTTTGCGCTGCCCAAGATTAAAATTCGCGCCAGCGGAGAGTTAGCGGGGCTCTTAGGGGCTTATGCCACAGCCACGGATACCATTTACCTATCCGAATCTTTTCTGAATACAGCGACATTGGATCAAGTCGTGGCAGTGCTTTTAGAGGAGATTGGCCATGGGGTGGATGCTCGGATTAATGCAGTAGATAGTTTAGGGGACGAGGGGAACATTTTCTCGCATTTGGTGCGCGGTCACGAACTCAGTGCATCCGAACTGCAGGGGCTACGGGCAGAAGTGGATCATTACACGCTGATGCTAGATGGACAGCCCGTTCAGGTAGAAGCATCGACTGTTACAATCTCCAGCAACATGACCGCGACCGGTTCAAACCCGATCAACGTGACGTCCAGTACCAATATTGTTCTCAATGGCGGCGTTACGGTCTCGGTCGTCAACGGCAACCTGACGATGCTGGCTAACAACGGCGGTGGCACCGCTGGCGATTTTACCGGCATTTTCACAACCAGTGGGAGTCTCATTACCACGTCAGGCACCGGCAATATCTCATTGACCGGCTACGGCGGCAACGACGCTGGGAGTGGCGCGAATGCGGGTGTGCAAAACTTTGGCAGTATATCATCGACGGCCAGTGGTGCCTCAGCAGGGACGATTACCATCACCGGAACGGGTGGAGAGGGCACGAACCTAAATGACGGTGTCCAAATTCGAAACTCGGTCACCAGTGTAGATGGTGATATCCAAATCACTGGCCAAACAAGCAGCAGCAATACCGGGTTCCTCAACTTCGGCGTTAAGGTGCAGAGTGCTCAAGTTAGCTCAACGGGCACCGGTGCCAACGCGGCCACGATCACGATCAACGGTACCAGTGGTGGGGGAGGCTCCAGCAACAACTCCGGTGTTCGTATCGAAGGTACGACAGGAAGAGTAACCAGTGTGGAGGGGGATATCTTCATCACGGGTCAGGGGGGTGCCGGTAGTAGCAGCCCAGGGGTTCAAATCTTGAATGGCGAAGTTGCCTCCACTGGGACCGGTGCCAATGCAGCCAATATTACGATTATTGGTACCGGTAGTAGCGGTTCCAACCCTGGGGTTGAGATAGATAGTACGTCAGGTGTATCGGGTCAAATCTCAACCGTTGATGGCAGGGTCACCATCAACGGCACGGGAACCACAGGCAACGCGGACGGTGTGAGGCTTACAAACGACGCGGCCGGGATTTTTTCCACCGGCAACGGTGCGATCGACATTACTGGTGTTGGTGCTGGGAATGGCGACGGCATTGACATCCAGGGGGGGATAGTGGGTGGCGCTTCCGCCAGCGGGGCGATTACATTGACGACCGATGGCATCAATATTCAGGGTGGATCGATTCAATCCAGCGGTGCCTTAGTCATTCAGCAGGTCACGGCTAGCGAGTCGATTGGTATCGGTGGCGGCGCAGGAACCTTGAATATTGATGCTGCAGAACTGAGTCGGCTAACTGACGGATTTTCCAGCATCACCTTCGGTGCGAGCAACAGCACGGGGACGGTGACTTTAGGAAGTGGATTCACCCTCAACGATCCCACCACGATCACTGGTGATGCGACAAACGGCTACACTTTGCAAGGCTCCGACACAGCAACCACCTTCACTGTGACCGGAACCGAAGCAGGTAGCATCACCAATGGCGGCATCACCTTTAGCGGCAATAGTTCACTGGCTTTTAATAATGCGACGACTTTGCAGGGAGGAGCCAGTAGCAATACGATAGTTGGCCAGAACACGGCTAATACCTGGACGATTAATGGCAACAATGCTGGTACCTACGCAGGCATCAGCTTTGGCAACATCGAAAACCTAACTGGTGGCAGTTCAACTGACAACTTTGTCTTTAGCAACGGCGCAGCCATCAGCGGTACCTTAAACGGTGGGGCTGGCAACAATACGTTAGACCTTAGTGCCTACACAAGCAATCTGACCTTTAATCTGAATAGCGCTGGTGGCAACATTGCCAGCGTAGTGGGCAGCTTTGCAGGTTTTGAGAACTTTATCGGCGGTTCTGGCAGCAACACACTCAACTTTGACGGTCAGACCTCAGCGGTGGCGATCGGCAATGGCACCATCACCGCCAACGGCACCACCCTTAATTTCGCCAACGTGGAATCGCTGAATGTGACCACCACTACTAATGTGAGCACCGCTAACTTGGTGCTGGGCTCGACAAGACACACGGTCACGGCCTCATCATTCACCCTCAATGGTGGATCGACCTTCAACGTTGACATCATGGGTGAAACACCAGGGACTAATCACGGCCAGCTGGTGGTCATCGGCGGGGTGAATCTCAACGGTGCAACTCTGAATATTGATGACATGGGCTTCACCCCGAATGGCAACGAGACAGTAGTGTTGGTTGACAACGACGGCAGTGACAGCGTGGTGGGAACCTTTAACAGCTTGTCTGAAGGTGCGATGGTCACGGTAGGCGGGCAGCAGTTCCAACTCAGCTACACCGGTGGTGATGGTAACGATGTCGTCCTCCAATTCCCCAACATCACTCCTGTAGCAAGTAATGTCGCCATCGCTGCTACTGAAGATGGGGCAACGGTGAACGGAGCCTTCAGTGTTAGTGATACCAACACCCTTGATACCCATACCTTCAACATCACCAGTAATCCCAGCGAAGGCAGTGTTGTTAACAATAACAATGGCACCTTCACCTTCAATCCTGGCAGTGATTTCCA
>NZ_JANQOY010000148.1 GCF_028285565.1 Acaryochloris sp. IP29b_bin.148 | reverse complement strand
GCAAAATGGTAGTTCCCCAGAAGGGTGGGGTAGGCCGCTCGATATCGATATCCACCGCTTCCGAACGTCGGGTATCCACAGGCATTGCAGCAGTGGCAGTGTCCGCCGCGTTCTCCTGGGGCTGAGAGCCATTTGTAGAGGCTGACTCAGAAACCTGAGCCTGCTCATTTAAGAAGCCTTTGAGGTTATCCCATTGCCCGTCGGTTTTAGCGGGCATCAGTTTATCCATAAAGTGCAGGTCGGCAAAGGCGTCTTTACCGTAAATCACTTGACCGTTGTAAGTGTTTTGGCAGTCTTGATTGACAAACTTAGGAGTGAGGGCGGCACCCCCCAGAATCACGGGAACGGTGATGCCTTCTTGGTTAAAGGTTTCCAGATTATCCTTCATAAAGGCGGTGGATTTAACTAGCAACCCACTCATGGCAATGCAGTCGGCATTATGCTCTCGATAGGCGGCAATAATCGTATCCACGGGCTGTTTGATGCCCAGATTAATCACCTGATAGCCGTTGTTAGACAGAATAATGTCCACCAGGTTTTTGCCAATGTCATGGACATCGCCTTTGACGGTGGCGATGACGACGGTGCCTTTGCCACTATCGTCGGCTTCTTCCTTATCCATCATCGGTTCCAGATAGGCCACTGCCGCTTTCATGGTTTGGGCAGACTGCAACACAAAGGGAAGCTGCATTTGCCCCGACCCAAACAGTTCTCCCACCACTTTCATGCCATCCAATAGAAAGGTATTAATGATGGCCAAGGGCGCATGATCCTTAAGGGCAATATCGAGCTGTTCTTCTAAACCAATCCGCTCCCCGTCAATGATGTGGTTTTTGAGGCGTTCTTCTACGGGAAGAGAGGTATCGACACTGCGATCGCGTTTCGTTGTCTTCCCTTCAAACAAAGTGGTCAGCTTGGTCAGGGGGTCATAGGTACAAACCTCCCCGTCAAACTGGCGGCGGTCATAGATCAGATCTAAACAAACCTGTTTATGCTCCTCCTCAATTTTGGCCAGGGGCAGAATTTTGCTAGCACTAACAATCGCTGCATCCATCCCTACTGCCATCGCTTCATGGAGAAACACCGAGTTTAAGGTGACGCGAGCGGCTGGATTTAAACCAAAGGAAACATTGGAGACGCCCAAGATAATATGACATCCGGGTAACTCGTCCCGAATCTGCCGAATGGCATTGACGGTGGCGTTGGCATTATTTCGATCTTCTTCAATCCCCGTCGAGGCAGGTAAGGCCAGAGGATCAAAAAAGATTTCATAGGCGGGAATGCCATAGTTAATGGCGTCATCATAGGCCCGCTTAGCAATTTCAAACTTTTTCTCTGCCGTTCGGGCCATGCCATCTTCGTCAATGGTGCCCACCACCACGCCAGCGCCATAGGTTTTGGCCAGCTCTAAGACTTTGTAGAATCGCTCTTCCCCATCTTCATAGTTGGTGGAGTTAAGGATGCATTTACCCCCGGCCACCTTTAGGCCCGCCTCCATTTTTGTCCACTCGGTGGAGTCGAGCATCAGGGGTAGTGAGACGGTATTCACGAGGCGAGAGGCTAGTTCTCGCATATCCCGCTCGCCATCGCGACCCACGTAGTCTACGTTGACATCAAGGACATGGGCACCCTCTTTGACTTGCGATCGCGCCAGTGATACCAACCCATCCCAATCTTCCGCATTTAGGGTTTCGCGGCACTTTTTAGACCCGCTGGCATTCAGTCGTTCCCCCACAATCAAAAAGGAATTGTCCTGATCGTAGGACTGGGTCGTCATAATTGAGGCTGCTGCAGGCACAAAGGGCAAGGGGGCATAGGGCGGTAAACTTTGCCGTGAGCCAATCTCGCGTGCCTTAGGTTTTAGGTCCTGAGCCATTTCTGCCAACTGTTGGATATGGTCTGGACGAGTACCACAACACCCCCCGATTACCTGTACCCCCAGGTCTTCGATAAAGTGCATCAAGGACATCCGCAACTCCATTGGCGTTAAGCGGTAATGAGCCTGTCCGCCTACATTTTCGGGCAATCCGGCATTGGGGATACAGGAGACGATAAAGGGCGATTGCTCGGATAAATATTTAATATGCTCCTTCATCAAATCGGGGCCAGTGGCACAGTTCAGCCCCAGAATATCGATGGCATAGGGTTCTAGAACCGTCAGTGCGGCGCCAATCTCAGATCCCACCAACATGGTGCCGAAATTTTCCACCGTCACAGACACCATTAAGGGGAGTCTGGCCCCTTTCTCATCAAAGACGACTTCAATCGCGTTCAAAGCTGCCTTGATTTGTAAGACATCCTGGCAGGTCTCGACCAAAAGCAGATCGGCCCCCCCGTCATACAGTCCTTGAGCTTGCTCGACGTAAGCTGCTTTCAGGGTATCGAAATCAATATGTCCCAGGGTGGGAAGTTTTGTACCTGGCCCCATCGAGCCAGCCACAAACCGAGGCTTCTCGGGAGTCGAAAATTCAGCAGTCACCTGCTTAGCTAATTCTGCTGCAGCTTTGTTGAGGGCATAAGCATGATCCGCTAAATCATATTCAGCCAAGACCACCGAAGTGGCCCCAAAGGTATCCGTCTCAATAACATCTGCCCCGGCCTTCAGAAAATTACGATGAACCGTAGCCACAGCGTCCGGTTTCGTCTGCACTAAATATTCATTACACCCTTCCAAGTCTGGACCGCCAAAATCTGCTGCCGTCAGATTTTGCATCTGTAGAGAGGTTCCCATTGCACCATCAAAAACAATGACAGGCCGTTCGGGACTATGGAGCCGATCGAGGAAAGCACTCTTCATGATCCAGTTTTCAAAGATAGAAACGACTATTCCCCATAAACTGATATTGGCCGACAAATGGCAGATGGGGGTAGATATCCACTTTAAATCGATTTAGCAAGAATTTCGGGTTAAGTTGTCTGCAAAATACTGAATATTTGACAGCAAAGGGGTAAACCTGAAGCACAGGTTGAGCTAAAAACGATTATTTTTTTGAGCGACTGTAGTGCTGCAAAGCCATAACCCCCAATACTTTCCAACTGATCTGGATCGCAATCTTGGCGTGAACCTCATCGTTTCACCAAATTTAACTTGTGGGACGCAAATAGAAGTGATATGGTAATAGTTTTGTAGTCCTCTAATCTAGTATGAAAGTTCGCTCATCCGTTCGGAGAATGTGTGATAAATGCCGAGTCATTCGTCGGCGTGGTCGCGTTATGGTGATTTGTTCAAATCCCAAGCATAAACAGCGCCAGGGTTAGCATTGGCTATTGACACATTCGTGGTCGCTGTACCGATAGGGTCAACAGCCACGACAATTTTTTTTGATTAATTACGCCTAGGGAGTAACAACAGAGTGGCACGGATTGCCGGAGTAGACCTTCCCCGCGATAAGCGAATTGAGATTGGTCTCACCTACATTTATGGAATTGGCTTAACCAGATCCCATGAGATCTTGGCAGCGACGGGCGTTAACCCTGACACCCGAGTTCGAGATTTAGGCGATCAGGATGTCGCTGCTCTC
Source organism: Acaryochloris sp. IP29b_bin.148 (assembly GCF_028285565.1). Taxonomy (GTDB): domain Bacteria; phylum Cyanobacteriota; class Cyanobacteriia; order Thermosynechococcales; family Thermosynechococcaceae; genus Acaryochloris. The sequence continues at coordinate 3,150 of NZ_JANQOY010000148.1, read as the reverse complement.
CGTAACGCTGTGGCAGGCTATCAGGTCGAAGGGGATCTGCGCCGATGGGAATCCATGAACGTCAAACGATTGATGGATATTGGCTCTTATCGCGGACGTCGTCACCGAGCGGGGTTACCAGTTCGGGGCCAACGGACTCGCACTAACAGCCGGACTCGTCGTGGTTCTAAGCGAACTGTGGCCGGGAAAAAGAAAGCTCCCAGTAAGAAATAACAATCTTCTCTCTCATTTTTTCACTGATTTAGTTGGTTCAATAGATTTTCAGGTATGGCGCAACAACCTAATAAACGGTCCGGTGGACGCAAGCAAAAAAAGCATGTTCCTAATGGGGTGGCTCACATTCAGTCCACCTTTAACAATACGATTGTCACGATTAGCGATGCCAATGGTGATGTAGTGTCATGGGCCTCAGCAGGCTCTAGCGGTTTCAAAGGGGCTAAAAAGGGAACACCCTTTGCCGCTCAAACGGCCTCTGAAAGCGCTGCTCGTCGGGCCATGGACCAAGGTATGCGCCAAATTGAAGTGATGGTGAGTGGTCCCGGGGCAGGTCGTGAAACAGCGATTCGAGCCCTGCAAGGTGCCGGGTTAGAGATCACTTTAATTCGAGATGTTACGCCCATCCCCCATAACGGTTGTCGCCCACCCAAGCGACGTCGAGTCTAGGCTGCCACGCATTCTCTCTCACCTCCAATCTCTAGCTGTCCTGGCTTGAGATGCACAGGTAAGAGCAGAATGACTTTGATGGCGGACCTGTTACAGCCAAAACGCCGGGGATGATGTTTCAGACAAACCAAACCAGATTTATTACTCACTCCATAGGTTCAGAGAACCTATCTACATTTCAAGCACAGCAACAAGGGAGGGATTTTCGTGGCGCAATTTCAGGTTGAATGTCTTGAAACCACTGTTGACGAGGATTTTAGTCAGTATAGCAGGTTTATTCTTGAGCCCTTAGAAAGGGGTCAAGGCACCACGGTGGGGAATGCTCTCAGACGTGTACTGTTAGCCAACTTGCAAGGAACAGCCGTTACGGCTGTGCGCATTGCTGGTGTTAACCACGAATTTGCGACGATTCCTGGGGTTCGCGAAGATGTTCTCGATATTCTGCTGAATATGAAGCAGGTCGTCCTGAGAAGTCACACGAATGACCCTCAAATCGGACGCTTATTCGTGCAAGGACCTGCAACGGTCACGACCGATGACTTTGAGCTATCCACAGAAGTTGAGATTGTTAACCCCACACAGTACGTTGCCACGCTGTCTTCTGACGCCACGTTAGAGATGGAATTCCGGATTGAGCAAGGTAAGGGATATCACGCGGTTGGTAAAGCTAGAGATGAAGCGGCTGCTCTCGACTTCCTAGAGATCGATGCCATTTTTATGCCGGTACGTCGCGTCCATTATGAAGTAGAAGACGCTCGTGTCGGGGGGGCATTAGAAAAAGATCGGCTGATTCTGGATATCTGGACGAACGGTAATCTGACGCCTCAAGAGTCTCTCAGTCAGGCTGCCAGTATTTTGGTTGATTTATTCAATCCGCTCAAGGATGCCACCTTCAACGTCGTGGAGGATATTGAGACTGAGGAAGAGGATGAAACCAATCAAATCCCGATTGAGAGCCTCAATCTATCGGTCAGAGCGTACAACTGCTTGAAGCGGGCTCAAATTAATAGTGTGGCGGACCTGCTGGAGTATTCCCAAGAAGATCTCTTAGAGATTAAAAACTTTGGGGCCAAGTCTGCAGATGAGGTGATTGCTGCCCTCCAAGACCATCTCGGCATCACCATGCCAACTGAAAAATCGAAAAGTTAAGGGATAATTCCATGCGTCATCGTTGTCGAGTTCATAAGTTAGGCAAACCTGCCGACCAGCGCAAGGCTCTCCTTAGATCCTTGGCCACTCAGCTGATTCGCCACGGTCGAGTGACGACCACTAAAGCTCGGGCCAAGGCCGTGCGGTCTCAAGTGGAGAAAATGATCACCTTAGCCAAGGATGGATCATTGGCTTCTCGCCGTCAGGCCTTAGGATATATCTACGACAAGCAGTTGGTCCATGCCTTGTTTGACCAAGCGTCGGATCGTTATAGCGATCGCAACGGTGGATACACCCGTATTATTCGCACCATCCGTCGGCGCGGTGACAATGCTGAAATGGCCATTATCGAACTTACTTAGGAACTCAACCCCTGCGGTCATGCCATTGCCATCACCAACATGCCAACGAGTCGCCCTGGTTATTCAGTACCTGGGCACTCATTTTCATGGCTGGCAGCGGCAACCCCAACATCGGAGTGTACAGGCCGATATCGAAGATACCCTCGCTGAAATTGTCCAGCATCCTGTCACTCTGCATGGTGCAGGCAGAACTGACTCCGGCGTCCATGCCGCCGCGCAAGTGGCCCACTTCGACGCAGATTCCCCGATCCCAGCCCATCGGTGGGCGAGTGTCCTCAATGCTCGCTTACCCCAAGATATTTTGATTCGGGGTTCAGCTTTAGTGCCCCCAGATTGGCATGCTCGGTTTTCTGCAACCTGGCGGCGGTATCGATACACTTTATATACGGATCCTTGTCCCAATCTGTTCTTACGCCCCTATAGCTGGCATTATTATTACCAGCCCTTGGATGTGCAGCGCATGCAAGCTGCCCTTGATCCCCTGATTGGCCGTCATCATCTGGCTGCCTTTCACCGTGCAGGGTCTAGTCGCCCCCATTCCTGGGTGGATGTGCATGAAGCCACCTGCGTCCAGCGGTCAACGGTGGAAGCCAATGACAGCAGCCCTTTGATTCAGATTGAAGTCCAAGCGAGTGGGTTCCTGTACGGGATGATGCGTCTGCTCGTGGGCTTACTGGTTCAGGTGGGACGGGGATTGCGCTCTCCCGATAGCTTTACGGAGCTATGGCAGGCGGAGCGCCGGGACCAAGTGAAATATTCTGCCCCAGCGAAAGGCTTATGCCTGTTGCGAGTCGGATACCCTGATTTCCCTTTCTCTCCTGAGGTTTGGTTTGATACCTTTCCGCATTTGATGATGTCGAGTGTGCCCGCTGAATACTGCTGGAATCCAGCGTCCTAAACCCTCTCCCTGTTTTGAAATAGATAACTCTCATGGAAAAGACCTATTTACCCACCGTAACGACCGCTGACAAAAAGT
>NZ_JANQOY010000128.1 GCF_028285565.1 Acaryochloris sp. IP29b_bin.148 | reverse complement strand
GTTTTGGGGATGCCGACTAGCGGAAACATGGCTCAATATGCTGTTGAAAGGCTTAAGGTGGTTCTAGCACGGATCAACTATTAACCTTCCAAGTCGTGTCGACAAGGTATTGCTGCGCAAGCGTCCGCTCATTGAGGCGGTCAACAACCAGCTCAAAAAACATCTGCCAGATTGAGCATTCTCGCCACCGTAGCCCGTTCAACTTTTGGGTCAATCTGGTTTCAGGGGCGATCGCTTACTCCTATCATCCCAATAAGCCATCGATAGATATCCCCAACTTTGGCCCAAAAGCTTTACCTCAAGCTATTTTCTAATTGTCGAACTCAGGTTATCAAGGGTTGAAATCTTTATGCCAACCCTAGACGCGATCGAACCGTAGAGAGGGGGTCTGACCAATAGTCTTCGAGCGGTTGAGCAATGACGCAGGCTGCTTGTTGCCCAAGCCTACGGCTTTGCTGCTCGATGTCTCGTAGTTGTCGGTATTGGTGGGGAATGACCAGAGGATATAAGTAATGGGCCAGCCAGGCGGCTGTCTGATAGTTGGGACTATAGTGCTGAGCATCGACAAAGGCCCATACCCCCATTTCCCCGACCAGGCTGGTGTCTACCCTAACAGCACATGAAACACATCATGGAGGAGGGTATAGCGTAGTCCCAAAGATTGGTCTGGTAGTGCAGCTATAATGTCTGCGCTAATCTCCAATGGGGTTAGATGGCATTCATCCATATGCTGGGCATAGATCTGCCCAAAGGTTCCTTCTGGTAGGCTCCTTAAGGCTGCTAAGTCAATGGTGGGAAAGCAGGTTTTTAATCTGGAGAGCGTTTCCGCAATCTCTGGGTAAGCTGTAGTGCCTAATATCGCAGACTTATAAGCAGCAACGTCCCCGAGTTTGCCTTGGCGATAGGCTTGTACAGCTAAGGAGAAAAAAGAGAAACGCTGCCTAGAGGCTAGCGGATGACTACTATCCATTGTTTCAACCTTCCTAAACGAGCGGTAGCAATATAGGCACCTTTAATTTGAGATTGGAGCAGGTTTACATAACAACAACTGAGAATGTTTGGCTCAACTATCCGATGAGAATTAGCAACGGACCATAGATGATTAATCGGTTGAGTTAAGAGGCGAGTTTGAAGGCGTCATGTGCTGGATGACTATGAACTGTCACTATTGTATCGAGGCTGAATTCCAAAGCTTGATTGAAGAGAAGTTAATTTAGATTTTCAAAAACGCCTAGAAGAGTAGTAAAGCCTATATCAGGGGTTGTTTGAGACATACCTATAGTGATGGGAATATCAGGACAGAGAGCTTGGTTTTGGGTTGAGGCAGAAATATTTTCATTGACGGTCAGATGGGGCAGAAAGGCTTCTACTTTTTTCTTTGGGATGACGTTTGTGGTGGAAGGGAATATAGCGCCGGATCCACTGCACATACTTCGTTTCGGTGCTATCGGTGCTATAAGCATAATGCTTAGTTCGAATTACTTCATAGACTTGGTAAGGAGTTGGTGGGGTGGCATCAAGTGCCTGATAACAACCGATATTAGAACTTATACGGTTAATTTTGCCCATCAACATTCTTTGTTGCTGCATGACATATATGCTGAAAATGATTTCCCTGTCTGGTTTATAGGTAATTAACTACAAGTTTGCATATCGAAAAATTCCCGTAATAATCAACCTTTATGTCGTGCTGCTAATGTGGAAAAGGCTTGGCTTTAAGAGGTCGGTAAGCTGTCAACTTATTTCGTGCAAGGAGGAAAATTGCTTTCTAACTAATAGTTATACGACACTTGATATATAATCCGCTTGAGAAAGTGTTTGTATAAAATCGATATCTAATACCTTCACATAGGTGGAGTCTAAGACAGTCTGAAATATAACCAAAATCAGGCTGTACAACCTTGATTAAAGTTCAAAATTAGTAGAGTTTTGATGGTGACATGAAGGCTAAAAAAATTGTTGGCGTAAGTTCCGCAATAATTGCGGTGATAGGAGTTGTTGCAACAATCACTGTTCCAGAAATACGTTGTTATTTTAGGCTGGATTCAGGCCAAGTTTGTTCGTCTGGATTTGTGGAAGTCGAACTAGTAGTCCGGAACAAAAAATATGAACCAATTCAAGGTGTAGAGGTTCGTTTTTTGGCCCAAGGGGCACCCGAGGTTAAATATACTGACTCTAATGGTTTTTCTAATATCCAAATTCCTGCGAGAGAAGATATAGAAGTAACTCTAATTCAGGATGGTTTTGAAACCTTAAATCAAGTAGTTAATGTTGGCAATTCACCTGATGACAGAACACGAACTTTTCAACTAAAAGAAACTAGCTTAGAAGATCAGCCTACTCCAGATCCCTTAATTTCAGACGTTTCACCGACAAGATCTGCACCAGTATCCACATCACCTCAAGATACTGCGGTGATTCAAGTAGTTGAAGACAATGACTATAGAACTAAATTGCAAGGTTGTAAAAGAAGTAATGAAAATATTAAGTGCGACTTACTGATCACCAATCTTTTGAAAAAAGATAGATATTTTCGCTTATGGACTAGGGAGAGTAGGATGATTTCAGATGCTGGTGATGAATTTATCCCTAAAGAAGTTCAGATCGGTATAAAGAGTGGAAATTTTAATAGTGGTAATACATTAGTATCAAGTATCCCTGTAAAAGGATCTATTACTTTTGAAGGAGTGTCTAGAAAAATTAATAATTTTTCCTTACTAGAACTTAAATATGATGGAGCTGGACGAGACCCTGCTGGGAAAATTAAAATTTTAAATATCAAGATTAACTGAATATTACTCATTCAGAAATAAGTTGCTATGGCCTAACTATGGTATGCATCGGAATGGAGCATTATGCTACCTGCTATGATTAAAAGTTTATCGCTGTCTGATGGTGCCTCAATGTTATTCTCCTACACGCTTTCGGTGTCTGAAAATCAACCGTTTACCCCAATATTGAAATTGACATATGGCTTGAAAATGGTTGGCTAGCCGCAATTCAATGAGACTACCTTTTTGATGAGATCGGCGATAATGCGATCTGGCCAACCCAATCCTCTACCATGCTGCCCGGATTCGAAAACATTGTTTTTGTTTAAGAGTCTGTCTGCTGTGTCGAACCCAGTTGAATCGCTTTGCCAAACACAACGTCCGGCGAATAACAAAGTGTTGAACGTGGAGCACTTAAACACGTACGTTTTGTACACAAAACCCTTGTTCATTCCCAGTTAATGCGGACGCTTGTTTTAAATTCCTATGAGCATAGATTATGTAGAACCCAGAAGATATGACTTGTCTTGACTGTATCTTGCAAGATACGATTGAGAAGTGATTGAAATCCACGAAACCTAACTTTATGCTCGCTGGTTCAGTAACCTGAGAGATAGGCGAGCCAAAGCACGCATTGATACTCGTATTCGTCGTTTATTTTTGGTAATTCTGGTGATGTGAAATCAGTTGGCGAAGGTGTTTCTGAGCTTCGTATTGATTACGGGCCAGGTTACCGGGTCTATTTTATTCAGCGCGGAGCAACCGTGATTATATTGCTTGCTGGTGGAGATAAGCGTACTCAACAGAAAGATATTAAACAAGCACTGGAATTTGCACGAGGCTTATAGGAGAGTGGAATAGCTAAAACAAAGACTCAGATTTGGAATGTAGCAAATCACTTAGAAACAAAAGAGGACATCGCAGCTTATCTAGAAGCTGCCCTTGAAGATGGTGATTCTGCTTTGATTGCTGCTGCTCTCGGAGATATTGCTCGTTCAAGAGGAATGACACAAATCTCACGAGATACAGGCCTGGGGCGTGAAAGTCTTTATAAAGCACTATCTATTGAGGGCAACCCAGAGTTTGCTACTATTCTCAAAGTTTTTCGGGCATTAGGTTTGCGATTACAGGTCATCCCTCTTGAAAGTGAAAGCCTTGCCTAATAGATCTGTGCACAGGATTAACAATGCGCACTCTCTATGGAGATTTTTCAAATTCCACCTGTGCCCCTGAGACAAATTCGTTAGGAGGTAGAGCTGCTAAAGGCTTTTCTCCACGCGCTGGTGATATTGGCGGCTTAGACCTGTCTCTACTGTGGTTATCAGTTTGTCCAATGCTATTGCGGTGAGTTCCAACTGTTGGTTGCTCACTCTTAGCATCTCAAGAGCCTGCTGCCTTTCTTCAATGCTTGGAATTGCTGTTTTGTTATCTGCCATCAAAGCCTCCAAACTCGTTTGACTTCTTGAACACTGGCCCAAGACGCATCAGTTGAAGCTTGAGCTTGACTTACTGTTTGGATCAATAATTCCAGCATAGCAGGGTCAGCTATGGGTTGGGACTCCAAAATTCTAAGCAATAATGTGTTCAAACGTGAGTAAGGGGACACCAGACGCTCTCTAGCATTCTGTAGCTCTTTTAACTCTTCCATTGTTTCAGCTGTTTCACCATGCTGCTCATAGAGAGTCCATTCAACTGCAGATGCCTCTTCAATCCCTTTAGCAAGTTGCTGAAGCAACTCAAAAATTGTGGATAGGAGACTCTCGGGTAGTTTTGCCATGTACTACGTTTTACATTCTTCATTCCCAAGTAGAATACAGCAGCATGTGATGTATTCTGCTTTCCGCATGCACTTACTCGTTGATGATTCTCTGTGTTAGGAGCGACGATTCAACGGCAACGATAGCAATGAGGAACAAGTCTATTTAGCAATGTGTTTTTTGAGCTACAAGAGCAATCAATAACTCTGCTTCTCTGAATTTAAGGAACCCGATTCTAAAAACACCTGGCTTTACGATATGAGAAGCTATTTGAAGGCTTGTATTCTGACAACCATTTGATGAAGCTTAGCTGAACACCATTGATAGGCATTAAATACCCTCTCAGGATGGCTGACTTATGCAATGTCTGACCGATTCTCACCTGATTTTCGGCGTCTTTTAATCTCTTCTTCCAGTAGTTCCCATGGGGATCAAGCTACCCTGTAGTCAACGCATTGTGACTCTCATTATTTAGAGCAAATTCCTTATGCCCCAGCAACAATTTGGACTGATTGGCCTCGCGGTCATGGGGGAAAATCTAGCCCTCAACGTTGAGCGAAATGGCTT